>JAQGLT010000058.1 GCA_028292745.1 Polaromonas sp.
CATTTAAAAGGAGTCAGCAAAACAGCCGCGAGCTATAGTTATCCACAGCTGGGCTTTAAAAAGCCAGCTTTAGCCCCTGGTCAATTTTGAATCGGCACAGCTGGTCAATATTCAGTCGGCGCCAACACCACTCGGAAGCCGAAACCTGTCCAAGTACCATCTTGCACCCCGTCTGTCTCGTGATGGGGCCACCAAGGGGCGGTATCGTCCAACTGAATGTGAGCCTCTAATGTTAAAGCCTTGATAAATAAGCTAGCCCCATTGAAGTCAAGCTCGCGGCGGTTGGTTTTGAGGGCAAAAGACATTTAAGGCATTCATATCCGCGCTGCAAATGTCGCGGTTGACGAATGCTAACCATAGTTTTAAACAATGAAAAGCGGTTGTAGTGATACCTTCTCGCTATCGTTATTATCTCGATCTTGAGAACAGATGAGATTCGTATAAACTAGCGCCTGCTTGTAGAACTTAGTTGTATCACTTGATACAGGTGAATGATACGTAAGCTGTTGATTTAATTGGTTTTATTTTTAGGGATGGCGGCGTCAAGGCTCGTCACCTTATTCAACTAAATCCTTGAGTTCTCAATAACTCAAGTGAATCATGGTCTTTCGTCCTGTAGGCTGCCTCATCAGGGCAATGCTCTCTAAATTTCAAAAACAGTGCTAGCTCGCAGACTGGCGTAAAGCTTCATCTTGGTGCTCTAGCTATTTGACTTTCCCATGATGGGATGAAATCAGTTTGCGAAGCCGGGTGGTATCGTGGAATGCGTGAAGACTTCGCCGGCGAGCTGATCATTATCAAATCGCTCCCGTGAAACAAAAAGTCAACTGTGATGGCTTCTTTGCTGCACTGCCGTCTATCGAAGCCTGATAGTCAATTTCAATCAGCTGCGCAGCAGAATACGGGTTAGAGCGTCAAGCTTCAAAATTTCTGGCCTGAATACAGTCTATGAATTTGTACTTAACGTTTTATATCAACGCGGGTTACTGAAAACCGCAGGTGGCGCGGCTGATTAACTTATTAATTCCGCTGCTGGTACAGAGGCATGACATCACCCATTCACCACCCGTTTTTTTGGCAATTAGTTAATCAATCGCTCCAACATTTTTTAACGCTTTCTCCTATCACCTAAATTAGGTATGTTTCTAAATATAAAAATCTAGCTGCTTAATTCACAATCATCTGTCTTTTCCAAATTTTTTAATTAAGATTTTGAAATGCGAGAAACAATAAATTCCCGAGTTTTTATTACTTCTGAAAACATGCTTCGAAGACAGGAGAGCGACACCTTCGTCATTCGCAAGCTGATTTTTTAATGATGTGCTCAACCAATCCTCGGGATGATTGTTTACTGACGATTTAACGCGACAAGGCAATGAACTCCTGGTGATAAATGAGGGGTCGCGCCTGCAAGCTGAAAGGTCAGCAATGCTTAATTTGAACCAGGCGAACCCCTTGGGCAGCATCACGAGTCGGTTCTTTTGTTCCAGCGCCTGGCGACGGGCATTGGTTACCGTGATAGGTTTTGGGACAGGCATTTGTGCCGTCCCTTTGTATGCCCAGACACAACTTCGCTATACAGCCGTTGAATATATCAAGCTCAGCAACCCTGATGCGACCATTGTGATTCGCAGCATGAATACCGCAGGTGAGGTGGCCGGCGGCATCAAGACGAGTTCGCGAAAGGCCTCGGCGGCACAAATATTTCGCAGCAACGGGCTTGAGGAACTTGCCGGGGATGAGGGTTCGGGCTATAGCGTTGCCTATGGCATCAACGACCAGGGCGAAGTGGCGGGAGCACTCAACACCAGCACGGCTCTGCGGCCATTTCGGGCCGTGCGCAAGCTCGGCCTGCAGGAGCTGGCATTGCCCCCAGGCACCAACGGGGGAGTGGCCTATTCGATCAATGAACAGGGCGAGGCGGCTGGCTACGCCAGCGGGTCGATCGGGATTCGCCCCGTGTGGTGGACCCGCTCCGGCAGCGTGCAGCAGCTGCAAAACGTGGGCACCCAAACAGGCCGGGCCCTTGACCTGAACGACAAGGGCGACGTCGTGGGCGTATCCGGCGACGAGACAAAGACCGCCGTGTTTTGGCCCCGCAAGGGCAGCGTGGTGAGCCTGGGCACACTGCCGGGTTATAAGCACAGCGAAGCAGTCAGCATTAGTGAAAATGGTGCGATTGCAGGAGTGGCCACCGGCGTCGGTGACTTCCCCAACCGCTCCCATGCCGTCCTGTGGCGGCCTGACACGCTGTCGATTCAGGATCTTGGCGTTCTGCCTGGCGGTGACGACAGTCGCGCGCGCGATGTCAACAGCCGAGGCGAGGTGGTCGGCACCTCCAATACCCCCACGGGAAGCCGCGCTTTTGTCTGGACTGCCGCAACCGGCATGCTGGACCTCAACGGACTCATCAACGTTCCCGGGCTGAAGATGACCGATGCGCTGAGCATCAACAAAAAAGGCGACATTGTCGTCCTGGGGCATGACACCCATGTGGCCATCCCCGGAGCCCCAGAACATGACCATGCGCATGAAGAGCATGAAGTGCCGCCCCGCATCCTCGTACTCCGTCCGCTGCAGTGAGGCTGACCATGCAAACACCATTCACGCTCATCTATCGGATGCTTTTGCGGATCGCTATCACGCTATGCGTGCTGACCTCGCCGCTGATCCATGCACAAACGTCACCACAGACAACCGGTGAATGGAAAAACGGGCCCAATTTTCCTTTTTTCCCGACGCATACCCACCTGCTTCCCAATGCGACCGTCATGATCTGGCCCGGTGATGGCGTCAGCGGCGACGACCCCCGAGTCTGGGACCCTGTGACGGGCGCAATGTCTTCGGTAAGCCGTGCGGGATACGACGTGTTTTGCAGCGCGCATACTTACCTGCCCGACGGGCGGATGTTTGTGGCGGGCGGCCACATCAGCAACTTTGTCGGGTTGCCCGATGCCGCCATCTTCAATCCTGCAAACAACACCTGGACACGCCAGCCCTCCATGAACATGGGGAGGTGGTACCCGACGGCGACGAGCCTGCCTAACGGTGATGTGTTGATCGTTTCGGGCAGCGTGGACCAGTCGATTGGCAACAATCCCTTGCCACAGGTATGGCAGTCGGCTACGGGAACCTGGCGGGATCTGACGGCGGCGCAACTCTGGCTTCCGATGTATCCCTACATGTTTCTTGCGCCAAACGGCTCCATTTTTTACGCGGGTCCGGAGGTGACCACCCGTTACCTCAACACTGCCGGTACCGGCGCATGGACGGATGTGGCCAACAGAGTGTTCAATAACTACCGCGACTACGGCAGTGCCGTGATGTACGAGCCCGGAAAAATTCTGGTGGCCGGCGGGGGCGACCCCCCCACCAACACGGCTGAAGTCATCGACTTGAACGCCGCCACCCCCAAGTGGCGCGCGGTGGGCGCGATGACTGCGGCGCGCACCATGATCAACACGACGATGTTGCCTGATGGCAAGGTGTTTGCGGCCGGCGGCACGCGGGGGGCGGGCTTCAATAACGGCAGTCCTGGAATGCCTGTGCTGACGGCAGAAATATGGGATCCCGCTACCGAGGCCTGGAGCCTCATGGCAACCGCAACCGTTCCCCGTCTCTACCATTCGACAGCGTTGCTGCTGCCTGACGCCCGTGTCCTGTTGACGGGGGGCAACGGCTACACGCAGACGGAAATCTTTTCCCCGCCGTACCTCTTTGCAGGCCCCCGTCCCACTATTTCGTCGGTTCCCGCTACGGTCGGCAAAGGCCAGAGCTTTTTTGTAGGCACACCTGACGCAACCGGCATCACCGGGGTTACCTGGATTGCCCTGCCTTCGGTGACGCATACCAACAACATGAATCAAGGCTTCTTTCGCTCGGCCAGCATCACACAGGCCAACGGCGGCATCAACATCGTCGCGCCCAACAATACGACCGTTCCAGCCGGGTTTTACATGCTGTTCCTGATGAAAAACGGTGTTCCTTCCAGCGCCAAAATCATTCAACTTGGCACGCAATCAAACACCCCCCTCCCTTCCCTCGCGTCGATGGCGCCCAGCAGCGCCACCGCGGGCGGAACCGCTTTTACGCTGTCTGTGATGGGCTCGAATTTCGTGAATGCATCGAAGGTGCGCTGGAACGGCGCGGACCGGCCGACAACTTTCGTGAGTTCCACGCAGCTGTCGGCGGCAATCCCGGCCGGCGACATCGCGGCTGCGGGAACGGCACAGGTCTCGGTGTTCAACCCGGCGCCGGGAGGCGGCACGTCCCCGGCACTGGCATTTTCGGTCAATGCCCCGCCCCCGCCGCCCGCGAACAACCCGGCGCCGGTCCTGTCGTCAATTGCACCGACCAGTGCTGCCGCAGGCGGAGCCGCCTTCACCCTAACGGCAACCGGCACCAACTTCATCGCCAGCTCGAAAGTGCGCTGGAACGGCGCAGAGCGACCCACCACGTATGTCAGTGCCACGCAGCTCTCGGCAGCCATTCCGGCAAGCGATCTGCAGGCTGCGGGCACCGCGCAGGTCATCGTGGTGACGCCGACGCCGGGTGGCGGAACATCGGCCCAGCAGACATTCACGGTCACCGGCGCGCCGGCGCCGGTCAACCCGGTGCCAGCCCTGGCTTCGCTGGTGCCGACAAGCACCACGGCCGGCGGCGCCGGCCTGACCCTGACCGTCAACGGTTCGAATTTCGTCACCGGCTCGCGGGTGCGCTGGAACGGGGCGGACCGCACGACGACTTTTGTCAGCGCCACCCGGCTGACCGCCACGCTGCTGGCCACCGACACGGCCGCGCCCGGCACCGCCCAGGTCACTGTTTTCAATCCGACACCCGGCGGCGGCACCTCAGGGGCGCAAGCCTTCACCGTGGCTGCGGCACAGAACCTTACCGCGCAGGGCACGATCATTGCCAAGATCACCGCGCCCCAGGGTGGCGGCGCGCGCAACCTGGAGGTCATCCGCGACGGCGTGACGCCGCCGGCGGGCACCAACGACTCGGCAGTCCAGTACGACACCTACGACGGCCCCAACACAGCGCCGGATGACTGGATCGGTTACCAGTTCACGTCCGCCCAGACCTTCAACCGCATAGTGTTCCAGGAGGGCATGCACTTTTTCGACGGCGGCTGGTTCAACAACCTGACAGTCCAGGTGCGTCAGGCGGGTAATTGGGTCAATGTGCAGCGCCTGGCTTCTACGCCGGCCTATCCAGGCACCAACAACGGCACCACGTTCGAGACCTTCACGCTGCAGTTCGAGGCCACCAGTGGGGACGCGATACGGCTGTTCGGCGCGCCGGGCGGCAGCGCCGCCTTCATCTCGGTGGCCGAACTGCAGGTGTACGGCGACGCAACGGCGTCCCCGCCGAACAATCCCGCGCCGACCCTGGCTTCGCTGGCGCCGACAAGCGCCACCGCCGGCGGCGCCGGCCTGACCCTGACCGTCAACGGTTCGAATTTCGTCGCTGGCTCGCAGGTGCGCTGGAATGGCACGAACCGCACCACGACTTTTGTCAGCGCCACCCGTCTAACTGCCGCGATACCGGCTGCCGACACGGCCGCGCCCGGCACTGCCCAGGTCACTGTCTTCACGCCTGGGCCTGGCGGCGGCACGTCGGCGGCGCAGGTCTTCACGGTAACGGCGACGAAGAACCTGACTTCGTTCGGCACCATCATTGCCAAGATCACCGCGCCCCAAGGCTTTGGCGCGCGCAACCCGGAGGTCATCCGCGACGGCGTGATGCCACCGGTGGGCAGCACCGATTCCCTGGCCCAGTACGACACCTATGACGGCCCGAACACGGCGACGAATGACTGGATTGGCTACCAGTTCGCATCTACCCAGACCTTCAACCGTGTCGTGTTTCAGGAGGGTAGGCATTTTGGCGACGGCGGCTGGTTCAACACCCTGAGGGTGCAGGTTCGCCGGGCAGGCACCTGGGTCAACGTGCAGGGCCAGGTCAGCACGCCGACCTACCCGGGCATCAACAACGGCACCACGTTCGAGACCTACACGCTGCAGTTCAATGCGATCACTGGCGATGGAATACGGCTGTTTGGCACGCCGGGGGGGAGCGCCGCCTTCATCTCGGTGGCAGAAATGCAGGTGTATGCACCTTAACTCGAAAAAACAAGCCACTGCCTTGGATACCGCCACAGACTGAGTAATGGGCCTGAGCGGATTCGGGGAATATCCCACCCCTCCTTTCACAGTAGCGAAAGGAGGAAAACTGGGTACGCGACATTGCGTGCATAACAAAAAGTGGCTGCAACGCAGGGAATGCTTCAGCAAAAAGCTATTTTATTTTTGATAGCACTCAGGCAGCTAGGTACCCGGTGTGGCAAGCCGGGATGATTCGGCTCCAGCCGAGCACAGTCGCCGCGAAGCTGGAGCTGGTTGATGTGCACCTTCGCTGCCGCGGTTTTACTCGATGACTTCTTCAATCGCCAGGGTCGTCTGCAGCGCATGGTCGGCGATCTGCGCCGTCATCAAGGCCAGGGATGCCAACGGATAGGTGCCGCTGATCACGCCTTTGTAGGCAATTTCAGCCGCCACGGCCTCACGGTCGAGCCCTTCCGTCGCAGCAACGATGCAATCCTCGATGCCGGCGAGGCCGACATCGGCATACAGAATTTCACCTTCATAGCTGACACTGTATTCATACAGGTCTTGCTCCATCGGGTCGATGTGAAAACGAACAATCATGCAATTTTTCCTTTTCGATAAACGGCGGGCCGACCTGCACGCAGGTTGGCCGAGAGGGTAAGCGCCGGACCTGGACAGATGCAGAAAAGCCGGTGCTGCAAGTCATTTGCTATAAAAAATAGAGCATCCATCGCCCGCGGTTATTGCGCAAAACGCTCATTTCGCTCAAAAAATCGTTTTGCGGTTTTTAGCCACGCCTGCACGGCAGGCGCTGCTTTGGCGGTGTTCAGGGACGCGTCATTGTCAGCTGTTTTACTTGCATCGGTTTCAAAGGCTGCGTCCAGCGAAAGCCGATTCGAGCCGGTGCATGCCCACGCCGCCCGTGGACACCGCCCCCGATGCGATCTCCAACAGATGGTGGTGGTGCGTGAACACCAACACCTGAGAGGCAGCGGCGAATTTTTCCAGGGCGCGGAACATGTGCGCCGCGCGGTCGTCGTCGGCGGTCATGAACACATCGTCCAGCACCAGCGGCATCATCCGCTCGGGCGTGCGCTGCAGCTGCAGGGCGGCCAGCCGCAGCGACAGGTACAACTGGTCCGCCGTGCCTTCACTCAGCGCGCCCACCTCCACCGGCCGGCCCTGCGCGGGCTGCGCCCTCAACAAAGGCGTGTCGCTGTCGGCGTCCACCAGCAGCCGGGCAAACCGCCCGCCGGTCATGAGGCGGAAATAATCGCCGGCCAGTGCGACAACCGGGCCCTGCGCCTTTTCGCGGTGGCGTTTGAGGGCCTCGCCCAGCAAGGCTTCGGCAAGCTTAAGTTGAGCCCAGGGCCTGACCCCTGCCCGGTAGCGGGCAATGGCTTCTTCCATTTCCTCTCTGGCGCGGGCGGCGTCATCCGACGTGTCGACCTGCGCCAGGGCGGCGCGGGCAAGCTGTTCGCCCTCGATCGCGGCGTGCTCCTCGGCTTGCAGGCGCTCGATGCGGTCAAGGCACGCCTGCTTTTCCAGATCGATGGCCACGCTGTCCAGGCCCGCCACCTCCTGGCGCAGCGCCGAAGCGTCCTTTGCGGAGGTCCGGGCCAGCTGCTCCTGCAGCTCCTGCAGCCGCAGCGCGGCGGCGCGGCGCCGGTCCGAGCGAGCTTCGGCCTCCGGCAGCGCGTCGGCATGCGAAACCCCTGCCAGCAGGACCAGCGCCTCAATTTCCTTGCCGGCCGCCTGCAGGTCGGACGCCGCACGCTGCCAGCGCAGGGTTTCTTCGGCCTGCCTGCGCTCCAGCGCCGCCTTTGCCGCCGCAGCCTCGCGCGACGTGGACAGCCGCTGCGCCACGCCATCCAGCCAGGCATCAAGGTGGTCCCCTACCGCTTCCCCCAGTAACCGGCCCAAAGCGCTGGCGGCGCTTGCCGCAGCCGTTTCGCCGGCCTTCATTTCACCGAGCTGCTGCAGATGCGCGACATGGCGCTGGTAGTCGTTGACCCAGTGTTGCAGTTCGGCCAGCCGCGCCTTGATGACCACCGAGGCAGCGCCCGTCTCAAGGTACAGGCGGCTGACGCTTTCCTGCACGGTGGCCTGCGAAATTTCCAACCCACGGGACAGTTCGGCGGCTTCGGCCTGATCGGCCCGAATTTCACGCGCCAGGCTGGCGATATCGGCCGCCCTGCGCTCGCTGGCTGCCTGCTGCGTCACCATGCGGCGGTCGGCGGCGGTGGCCCAGGCGATCAGGGTGTCCAGCGGCGGCGGCGGCTGTTCGGGCACGGCATGCCCCAGCGCTGTCAGGGTGTTCGTCAGGCCGATGCGGGCCGTGGCAACCTGCTGCCCCAGCACCGCGCCGGCCTGCCGGGCCTGCTCAACCCGTTCCTGACGCTCCAGCGCGGTTTGCCGCAGCACCAGCCACTCCCGCACGCCGGCCGCCGTGCCGGGGGGAAGCGCCAGGCGCGACAGGGTCTGGTGCCAGCTGGCGTCGAGCGTCGCCAACGCATCGGCCTGCGCGGCGGCGCTGGCCTCCAGTGCCGCAAGCGCCTGCGTCATCTCGGCAATCCGCTGCGCGCACTCGGCCACTTCGGCGGCCCGGCGGGCGCCTTCGCGCAGCAAGTCGGCCTGCCGGTCGGCCTGCGCCTGGGCCATCTCGAACTGCCGGGGCAAGCCCTCCACCAGGGATGGGGATACCGGCCCCGCATCGTTGGGTTGATAGGTTGGTTGGGAAGGATGGATGAACGCGGCACGAATGGCCTGCCAGTCCTGGTCGCGCAAGGTGCGCGCCTGTTGGAGTGTCTCGGCGGTGACGACTTCGCCGGTGGCCGCCAGCTGCTTGCCGCGCCGCTGTTGCGTGGCCAGGTCAACCTGCAACGCTTCTTTTTTGCTTTCGTTCAGCGCAGCCAGCCTGAGAAGTGCGCCGCGTTCGCGCTCGTAGGCGTCGATCTCCGCCGATGCCAGCCAGCGCACGCCCTGCAATTGCTCTGCCGATGCCAAACCCAAATCCCGCAACGCGCCCTCCAGCTTGCGCTGCTCCGCTTGCAGTGCAAGCGCCGTCTCGTCGAGCCGGTGGTGCGCGTTGCCCAGCACCTGCGCCTGCTCCAGCGCCAGCGCCAGCGCCTGCTGCAGTTGCGGCGCGGGCTCGTCGGTCACTTCCAGTGTCAGCTGCGCATGTTTGCGTTCGGCCGCCGTCAGACGGGACTGGACATGCTGCAGATCGAACGTCAGCGACTGAAGGGTTTCGAGCTCATGCGCCAGCCGGGCCTGATCCGCCGCCGAAGGCGCGCTTTTGAAGAATTCATCCAGACCCATGACAGACGCGCCGGCCCGCACCATGCGCGCCATCTGCAACCGCAGTTGCGCCGCCTCGTCCTCGGTTGCCACCTGCAGCTTGAGGCGGCTGTCACGCTCGCGGCGCACCAGGGAACAGTCGGCCTCCAGCCGGTCGATGGCCGCAGCGTGGGCCAGCAGCAAAGGCTCGATTTTCAGCGCCAGCAACGCCTCCTTGCAGGTGTTTATCGCCTCATCTGCTTGCGCCATGGCCCCCTGCGACCGGTTTTGGTGCTCAAGCGCGGCCAGGCGGCGCTCCCGGGTATCCGGTGGTAGCGCCGCATGGCCCTGCGCCTCGGCCCACTGCGCCCCGGCCAGGTCCAGCTGGCGCAGCAGCGGCTCGACCGCCCGCAGTTCGGTCAGCTCGGCCAGCTGCCTGCGCTGTGCGGCAAGCTGCGACCGAATGGCCGCCAGGCGGCTGTGCGCTTCTTCATGCCCCCGCTTGAGGGCTTTCCATTGGTCCGGCTTGGTCACGGCCAACTTGTAACGCTGCCGGGCCTCGTCCAGCTGGCGCGCGGCTTCATTGAGAATGGGCAACTGGCCCTTGGGCATGAAATATTTTTTGGCATCGGCCTGCAGCGTCTGCAGCATGGCCTTGATGCCGGCAGAGCCGGTGCTGGCCTCGAACAGGGCGGCGCCCAGTTCACCCTCGCCCTGGATCAGCATCTGCCCGCCCTTGCGCAAATGCAGCGAATTGAGGCCGTACATGGTTTCGAACTGCTCGCGGGCCACCCCCCCGGTCAGTGCCAGCAGCACCTCGGGCGCCACCGGCGAGGCAGGCAGGGCATCGCCGGTGGCCGGGTCGGCATTCATCAAGGGGTCTTTGTTGCCCTTGCGCCGGGCCAGGCCGATGGCGCGTCCGGCCACGTCCTCGAAACAGCCGGCCAGCAGCATGTCCTTGAAATCATGGACGAAATCATCTTTGCTGCGCACCGGTATGCCATAGCGCAAATCGGCAATGGCCCGCAGCGCCGACGATTTGCCCGCCTCGTTGGCGCCATAAATCACATGCAGACCCGCCGGCCCTGAAAAATCAAGCACCGAGTTGGTGAAGGGACCGAATGCCCGGAAGAACAATTTGCGGATTTTCATCGTTGCGCCTCGCCTGCATTCAGGCGCGCCAGCAGCGTAGCTTCTGCATCCTTCAGCAGGGCCAACAGCGCTGCCTCATCGCCCAGGTCCGGAATATCACCCGCTTTTTCATGCGCCAGCGCGGCCAGCACCTCGGCCGGCACCTTGCCCAGCACGTCGGACAAGGTGGCGCGGCAAAAAACGCCCAGCGCCGGTGCATCGCCCGACAGCACATCGACCCACCGCACCAGCTCGCCCAGGGCATCGCTGCCCTGCCCCAGACGGTCCCGGTCCACCGGCGAGCGCAGGTCGAGCTTGACCTGCTCGATCCAGACCTGCGCGCCCGGCACGTCCTGGGCAGCCGCCTGCACGGCCGCTGCCAGCGTGCCGGGCTGGCGCGCCTCGATGGCGTGCAACTGCGTTTCCCCCGCCAGCAGCACCCTGACGGCAAGCAGCACGTCCCCCGCGTCGAGCGCCGCCAACCGCAGTGCTTGCGTCACCTTGCCCAGCAGGTCGTCCAGCGTGTGCGCGGGTTGCAATTCAATGCGCAGCTGGTGCCAGCGCACCACGTCGAGCGGCACAAAGCGCGCATCGATCGAGCCGCCCTCCACCGTCACCAGCTCACAGCCTTTGATGCCGGTCTCGCCTGCGTGGCGACCCTGCAAGTTGCCTGAAAATACGACGCGCGGCACCTCGCAGACGACCTGCCGCGCATGGACATGCCCCAGCGCCCAGTAGTCGTAGCCCCGTGATTTGAGGTCTGACAGCGTGGCGGGCGCATAGGTGTCGTGCCCGTTCATGCCGGTCAGGCTGGTGTGCAGCAGCCCGATGTTGAAACAGCCCGGCAGCGCGGGCGGATAGCCGAGCGCCAGGTTCTCGGGCACTTCCCGGTCGGGGAAGCTGTGTCCGTGGATGGCAGCGCCCAGCTCGGGCAGGTGAACGGTTTCGGCCGTGCGGCTGGAAAACACCCTCACATTGCCGGGCCACGGAATCTGCCGGGTGATCACGCCCCGGGCGTCATGGTTGCCCTGCACGATATAGACATCGATGCCGGCGCGTCCCAAGCGCACCATCTGCTCGCGCACGAACAGGCCGGTATGAAAGTCCTGCCAGTCACGGTCGTAGAGGTCGCCGGCAATCAGCACAAAATCCACCTGCTCGTCAACCGCCAGGTCAACCAGACGTTCCAGGGCGCGGCGGGTGGCCCCGCGCAGCCTGTCAAGCGGCGCGCCCTCATAGCGGCTCAAGCCGCGCAGGGGGCTGTCAATATGCAAGTCCGCGGTATGGATGAATCGCATGCAACTCTTTTTCAGTGGTCAGGTAGTCAATCTCCAGCAGGGCTGGGGACACATCGGAACGCTATTTTTTTAAGGCAAAGCCCGCAGCTCAAATGCTGCGCCGCATGGATGCTATGTTTTTAATAGCTAACTGCGCAAGCGGAATAAGCGCAAGAGGCACTATTCATTATAAATAAGCCATGAAACCGCGATGCAGGGCGCCTGGGCAAGCTGGGCAATCACGCACCGATGGAGCAATTCCCCGCCGTGCCGGGCCGATTGCAGACCCGGGCGTCACAGGCCTGGCAGGCGGCGCGCCCGCGAAACGGATACGCCTGTTTTTGAGGCACCGTCCGCCAAGCCAGCGCTGGCGCCATGTTGAGGACTTATTCATGAAGTTATCCACAGCGTAGGGCACAGGCTGTGGGGATAAACAATTCGCTTGCATTTCGCCTGCGCCAGCGCATTACCATAGCCCGATGTGCAGCCACTACGAATCCGTTAAAAGCCGCGAGCGTTATCAACAGCATTTCGGGGCGCAGCCACCGGCCGACCTGGGCAAGCTCGATGTCTGGCCGATGTATGCAGCCACCTTCATCCGCAGACCGCGCGAAGCGGACGCCGGCGATGAAGCGGTGCCCGAGCGCGAAGCCCTGCCGGGTCAGTTCGGGCTGATCCCCCATTGGGCCACCGATGCGGCAATCGGCAAGCGGACCTACAACGCCCGCAGCGAAACAGCCGCCACCAAACCCAGTTTCAGGGATGCGTGGCGCCAGGGCCAGCGCTGCATCATTCCGGTCGAGGCATTTTATGAACCTGACTGGCGCAGCGGAAAAGCCGTGGCGACACGCATTGCGCGCGCCGACGGCAAGCCCACCGGAATCGCGGGCTTATGGTCGCGCTGGAAGTCCGCCAAAGGGGAAGTGCTGCACAGCTACGCCATGCTGACCATCAATGCGGATGCGCATCTGCTGATGAAGCAGTTTCACAAGCCGGCCGATGAAAAAAGGATGGTGGCCATCCTGGCCGACGGGGCCTACCACGACTGGCTGAACGCATCGGTCGAGCAGGCCATGTCCTTCATGCATCCCTTCCCGGCCGACCAGCTGCTGGCGACAACGGCAGCGACAGGCAAGGCAAGCAACGGCCTGTTTGACGGGCAAGACTGATGAGCCTTTGGCCGCAGACAGCTCCCTAAGCCGAATGCCTGCCAGGCTGGAATGTGCAGGCTTGCCTCATCTCCGAGATTCCACCAGTTGGGACAACAGCGCATCGACAACGGAAAGCTCCGCCGGCTTGGTCAGGTGGTGGTCAAAGCCAGCGGTTTTCGATTTTGCCCGGTCGTTGGCGTCGCCCCATCCTGTCAAGGCAATCAGGACGATTTTTTCCAGGCCGGCGACCTTGCGCATGGCTTGCGCGGTTTCGTAGCCATTCATGCCCGGCATCCCAATATCGAGAAAAGCCACCTCGGGCCGGAATTCCTGCGCCGCTTTCACGGCCTGGTAGCCGTCATGGGCCACCTCGGTCTGGTAGCCGTTCAACGCAAGAATGGTAGACAGTGTCACGGCGGCGTCCACGTTGTCATCCACGACCAGCACGCGCAGTCCGGCGGCCATTTCCCGGCTTGGCTCATGGGCACGCGGCATCGCAATTGCAGAAGCCGTCTGCGCGTCGGCATTGACCAGGGCCAGCCGGACAGTGAACATGCTTCCCTGGTCGATGCCCGGACTTCTTGCAACGACGGTTCCACCGTGCATCTCCACCAGCCGGCGAACCAGGGTCAGGCCAATGCCGAGTCCGCCTTGCGCCCGGTTCATGTTCCGGCCCACCTGCTTGAACATGTCAAAAATGGAGGCAAGCGATTCGCCAGGAATGCCGACCCCGTTGTCGGCGACCGAAATGGTCACGTCGTTCCCATCGCGCTGTGCCGACAGCTCGATCCGGCCGCCGGCTGCCGTGTATTTGGCCGCATTGTTCAAGAGGTTGGCCAGCACATGGGCCAGTCGCGTGAGATCGGCATCGACGACGAGCGCTTCGTCAGGCATCAAAACCACCAGTTCATGCCCGCCCGCTTCAATCAGGGGCATGCTGGTTTCGATCGCGCTGGCAATCACGCGGTCAATTCCGACCCGCTCTTTCTTGAGCTCCACCTTGCCGCCGCTGATGCGTGCAATGTCGAGCAGGTCATCGATCAGATGCACCATCTGATTGACCTGCCGGTCCATGATTTCCCGTATTTTTGCCACCGTTGCCGGGTTGTTGCCGCCCATGCGTAAAACGCCCAACCCGCTTCTGATGGGAGCCAGCGGATTTCGCAGTTCATGCGCCAGTGTGGCTAAAAATTCTGTCTTGCGTCGATCGGCTTCGGCCAGATCCGTGGCCAGTCGCCTCAAGTCTTCCTCTGATTTCTTGCGGCCGGTGATGTCGCTGAACAGGACCGCCACCTTGTGGCTGCCCGGCTCCCCGGTCGGTGTTGCAAAAACGTCGAACCAACGGTTCATCGCCTTTGCTTCGTTTTCAAACCGTATGGGCTCACCGGTCAGGGCCACGCGGCCGTAGGTTTCAAACCAGACACTCTCATTGCCCGGAAAAATTTCGCGTATTGTTTTGCCGACGGCATTGACGATCCCAGAATGCTTCTCGAACATTCCATTCATTTCAAGAAAACGGTAGTCAACCGGCACACCATCCCGATCAAACATCATCTCGATGATGCAAAAACCCTGGTCCATGGACTCGAACAGCGTGCGGTAGCGCTCTTCGCTGCTGCGCAACGCCAGCTCGGCCAGCCGGCGGTCGGTCTGGTCCACGCCATGGATCAGGATTCCCGTGACCTTCTCGTCTGCGTCCCGCAGCGCCATATAGACCAGGTCGACAAAGCGTTTTTCCAGCGGCAGGGTCGGTTTGCGCTGCAAGGCAGCCGGCATGTCAGTGCCGGTAAACGACTGGCCCGTTTCAAACACATTGTCCAGCAGCTCAAAATAACCCTGCCCCTCAAGCTCCGGCAACGCCTGACGCATCGGCAAACCCACAGGATCCCGGTAGCCGACGAGTTGGAGATAACGCTCGTTGACCATCTCGAAAACATGGTCGGGTCCCCGTAGGACGCACATGAATGCGGGGGCCTGCCTGAACACCTCGACCATGCGGTGATTGGCGGTTTGCACCTCCTTGAGAAGATGCTCGCGTTCGGCTTCCCGGCGCTTGCGATCGGTGATATCTGAAAACGTGACGACCGCCCCCGAAGATTTACCTCCAACGACCATGGGCGAAACCGAATAGGCCACCGGCACAGGCTTGCCGTTTTTGTGCCAGAAGACTTCATCATCGATCCGCACTGACACGCCGTCCCGCACTGCTGCGCTGATGCGGCATTCGGCAGTCGGATAAATGGAACCATCCATCCGGTGGTGGTGAATCAGGGGATGCAGCTTGCGGTTGGCCAGCTCATCAGCCCGGTAGCCCAGCATGGCCGCCCCGGCCGCGTTGATGAACATGCAGCTGCTGTCGGCCCGCATCCCGAAAATACCCTCGACAGACGACTCCAGCAACAAGGAAAACAGACCCCGGCTTTCATGCAGCTTTTCCTCGCCCAGCCGCACTTCATCGGCCGCTTGCCGCTCGAATGTGGCATCACGAAAAACCTTGGCATAGCCATGAAGGTGATCGTTACCGTCTTTGAGCGGAATCATCACCCCCTCCGCGAAAAACCGGCTGCCGTTCTTGGCGACGTGCCAGCGCTTGTACTCCGCCAGGCCGCTCATTCGCGCTTTCTGCAGCTCGGCTTGCGGCACACCCGCTGCGCGATCTTCAGCCGTGAAGATCAGGGACAGGGGCTGACCGATGATTTCATGGGCAGGCCAGCCCATGATTGTTTGCGCTCCGCCTTCCCATTCGGTGATATGGCCCTGCAAATCAGCAACGATGAAAGCGTATCCCTTGGCGTTTTGCAGAATCAGGCGGATACGTTCATTCTTAACATTCAGCGCGGTGCAATGCCGTGCTCGTTCTGCTTGGGCAAGGGCTTGCGTTTTGCCATGCAATTCAACGAGCATGGCCAGCTTCGTACGCAATATTATTAGATTCAGGGGCTTGGCCAGATGATCGACCCTGCCCAGTGCATACACGTCTTCGATTGAAAATTCAGGCGCGTGCGGTGCAGCAAGGAAAATAATCGGCGTCATGCGCGATCGACTCTTGTTCCGCATCATCCGGCCGAGTTCCAGGCCATCGGCATTTAGCCTGTCGAGGTCAATCAGGACTGCAGCAAAATCTTTTTCAAGCCCCAGCTTCAAGGCATCGTGCATTGACTTTGTAACCACAAGCCGGGCGCCGATCTCATCGGCAACAGAATCAAGGTTTAGACAAATAGCCGCTTCATCGGAAACCAGCAAAATGTTGATGACAGGACTGGTGGTCATCTTGGCTTTGATACGGCATGGCCCATTGCATCAAGCTGATACGCCGAGCGCTGCGACATCGGCTCCAGGTTTGCAATTCGAGAGAAAGCTTGCGCTACCGTGGAAAAAAAACTGATCACTTGCCCGACTTCGTTATTCATAAAAAATCAAGATAAACCGCTCTTTAAAAACAAACATGGCGGTCATGGCACCGATGCAAAACGCTACGCTGCCGGCTAGGCAGGCAAAATCGTAAGATTCCCAACCCCGGGCAAGGCGCGCAGGCGCATTGCCCGGCTGGCTGAATAGGAACGACTCAATACCGTGCTGATTTCAATCCATTCGCCTTGCACCTCCGAAGGGGTGACAGTAAGTACGAGATAGCCGCGTTTACTGGTTTCTGCGTAATGCAGATCTGTTACTAACTTGGGAAAGGCGTCGCTCAATATCGCACTTGAAATCAACGGCAGCAAACGCTCAAATCCAGGGGAGCTGACCGAGGCCGTTGCAAACTCCACCCCCACCCGCTGCCCGGCTGCATCGATCAGGTTGCTGGCCCAGGCATTGTGGGTGTCGCCTGCCAGCGAAACAAGGTTCTTGCTCTGCGAGCGGGCCAAGGACAAGACCGATTCGCGCGCGGCAGGATAACCGTCCCAGGCATCCAGGTTGTAAGGCACCCGCCGTTGATTGAGCAACTCGCGCTGGCGGTTACTGCGCAATGCTTCAGGCGTGGACTGGGCCAGCAGGAACTCGCCCAGGGTTTCCAGCGTGAATGCGCTGGCAATGCTGAGCGGTATTTCCATGCGTGCCATCAGCACCTGCTGGCCCAGCACCTGCCAAATCGCGCGTGAGCTGGTCATCTGTCCAGCCAGCCAGCTGGCCTGCTCAACACCGAGCAGTTGCCGCGCCGCACTGCTTGCCGCACCTTCAAGATACTGGTCGCGCGCAACCTGCTGATCGCGACCGATCAGGCGAGTGTCCAGCATGTGCAGCGACAGCAGATTCCCAAAGTCAAACGAGCGGTATATCTTCAGGGGATTGGCTGGATCGGGCATGCGCGTCGGCAGCCATTCGTGATAGGCCTGCACTGCAGCGGCACGACGTGCTGTGAAGCTGCCCTCGGAGGCCAAATCATGATTAGCCGCGCCAGCAGACCAGGCATTGTCCGCAACATCGTGGTCATCCCAGACCGCGATCATCGGCAGGTTCGCGTGAAGCGCAATCAGATCCCTGTCCGTGCGGTATTGGGCATGGCGGCGCCGGTAATCGTCTAGCGTCAATATCTCATGCGCAGGCTTGGACTCACGATCGATGGCAATGGCCAGTTGCGATGCATAGCCCAACAGCCCATATTCATAAATATAGTCGCCCAGGTGAAGCACCACATCGATGTCGGTGCGCTTGGCGACATCTGCATAAACATTGAAGTAGCCCGCCGGAAAGTTTGCGCAGGAGACAACCGCAAACCTGACTTGGGAGACATTTCCCGCTGGCAAGGTCTTGGTTCGTCCCGTGGCTGACGGTTCAGTGCCGTTATAAAAACGGTAATAGTAGCTATTTGCAGGCTGCAAGCCGGTTGCATCCACCTTGACGGTGTAATCCTTTTGCGGACCCGTGCTTGCCGTGCCACGCGCCACAATAATTCCGAAGTTTGAATCGCTCGCTACTTCCCACGCTATCGTCAAGGTTGCAGGCGAAGGTACGGACACGCGGGTCCATAAAATAACGCGGTCCGACAAAGGGTCGCCACTGGCAACGCCATGCAAAAATGAGCCGACCGCTGGGTTTGGAACAGCGCTCGGCTCATTGTCATCATCGCCCCCACCGCCGCAGGCAGACAAACTGACGCCAGACCCTACTGCCATTGCATACAAAATAGCACCACGCAAGAAATTCCGACGAGATGCCTTTGCTGCAGAGTCGACAGCGATGGCTGTTGCGTCGTCCTGGCTTGGCTTTGCAAGGCTTGCTGGGTTCATTTCGCTTCCCCTTTGATTTCATCTCATAAAGATCCATGCACTTCGTATTAAAAAATGAAGGCAATCGTTATTGGATGTAAAGCCCAATGCATACGCCGTAGGCGGGAACGACGTTCACTGGTAAGAAAGTTCAAAGCCATTGCGGTTGCTGCAAATCCGCTTCAGGATAGAAGCAATTCAATGCGATCATTGAAAGTCTTCAGGCACTGGTAGGCACAAGATCGGCACATCCTTCAACGGAAAGACGTCAGCACTTGCAAATGACAAACCAGGTGCAGCAACAGATTGCCCACCTGATTTTTTATACGTGCAGGGTATTCAACCCAGAGGTTTGTACTGCAGCGGCTCCGGACGAAAGTCTGGTTGCGGTTGGTCCCATTGCAGCAGTTCCTTGAGCTTTTGACGCTTGAGCTGACGCGGCTTGAGCTTAGGCCGCAATTCCTGGCGATAGGTTTTGGACATCTTGCTCATCCGATGCAGCCGACTTGGGCTTGCTGCGCAAGTGTCCAGAACTGTACAGTCCGCAAGGCCATTGCCTTTGGTTCGTGTTGAAACTCGCACTGGTAGCGGATCAAGCACAGAACCTCAGGGATTGACAAATTTCGCATACAACCCTCCAGCTATGTTTTCATCAGTGGTTTACATCTACTACCGCAGGGGAAGAAGGTTTAACCGCTGGCCTTTCGACATCTTTTATAAGGTAAAAGATGCCAGAGTCTGAAAACTACAACATCGGAAAAATCACCTGATCTACGTAGGTCTGCACTACCTCATCAATAGTGTGCAATGCTGCCATTCCGGCTTGCCTAAAAGGCTGTTGCTAGAGAAAAGCCTGACTAATGTAATGACGTTGGCCAAGATGAAAAGAGCGATCTAGCTCTACGGATTGCGATTTATCCGTACGTTGCTTACGCAAGCGTAATGTAAAAAATATCTTCTTTGCCCAAGAGCTGCAATAAAAGCATTTACAGCTAAAAATACTTAATCGCCCAAGTCTTGGGAAGACTATAAAAGAAAAACCCTGCTATCTTTTGAATAGCAGGGTTTCTTTATAAATACTGGGGTGGCTGATGGGGCTCGAACCCACGACAACAGGAATCACAATCCTGGACTCTACCAACTGAGCTACAGCCACCGAAGAAAGAGATTATATCGCCAAAGCCATCATAAATTATTGCTTTACGCTGGCTTCAGCAT
>JAQGLT010000072.1 GCA_028292745.1 Polaromonas sp.
GCCTGCCTGCGTTGCTGACCTTGCCGCCGCTGATGCTAACCACGGCACCAAGCAGGTCCGGTGCTTCTTCAATGTGTTGGAGGGGTCGCGCTTTGTGGGCAAACTGCGGCGCCAGGCGCGCTTCGATCTGCTCCCAGGGCAGGCGCTGGGCCAGCACTGCCAGCGGATGACGAGGGTCGATCATCTGATCGAGGCGGCTGCGAAAGAAGTCGTCGGTCATCGGCTGGGCCCTTCAAAACACTCGCAAAAACTCTCAGTTTCTTAACCTATATTTTCAGATTTCTGGGAGTTTGACGCTACCGCAATTACCCTGAAAACCCAGCATTCATGCGGGTTGCAGACGTTTTGCACGGTCGACTAATCATGTCGTGGCGAAAAGGGCAAGCCTATGGACAGGATTTGCGCGACCGGGTACTGGCCATGCCGGGCGTGCTGCGCGAAGTCGCCGAGCGCTTTGGCGTGAGCCAGGCCTATGTCTGCCGCGCACGGGCACGCCGCGAGCGGCTCGGCCAGACGAGCCCGGGCGCGCAGCACAACCACATGCCGCTGCGCCTGGCCGCGCTGGAACTGGCACTGCGCGAGCAGGTGGCTAGCGCGCCGGCGCAGACGCTGCGCGAGCTGTGTCAGTGGGTGGGTGCGCAGCACGGCATCGAGGTGGGCACCACCACGATGCACAAGACCCTGAGGCGGTTCGGGGTGACGCTAAAAAAAAATCACCCTGCACGCAGCCGAGCAAACGCGGCCCGACGTCGCGCAAGCCCGTCAGGACTGGAGCGCCCAACAACCGAGCTTGAGAGCCGCCCGGCTGATTTTTCTTGACGAGACCTGGGCCACCACGAGCATGACACCGGCGCGGGGCCGCTCGCCCCGGGGCCAGCGCTGCCGGGGCTTTGCGCCCGCAGGCCACTGGCGCACCACCACGTTTGTCTGCGCGTTGAGCACGCAAGGGCTGCGCGCGCCTTTGGTGTTGGACGGCCCCATCAACGGGGCCGCCTTTCGCGCTTGGGTTGAACAATTTCTCGTGCCCGAACTGCGTCCCAGCGACATCGTGGTGATGGACAACCTGAGCGCCCACAAGGTCGCCGGCATCCAGGCAGCCATCGAGCAAGCCGGCGCAACGGCGAAGTACCTGCCACCCTACAGCCCGGACTTCAACCCGATAAAGCCAAGTGTTTGCCAAGCTCAAGGCCATGCTGCGAAAAGCGCAGGCCAGAACGGTCGATGCCCTGTGGAGCGTCATTGGCCAATTGCTGGACCGCTTTGGCCCCGCCGAATGCGAACGCTACGTTCGCCACTGCGGCTATTGCGGGTCAGGGTGAAACCGCTCTAGGTAATATAAGCGCAATCGCTGTTTTATCTTGGTGTGTAGCCCAGTGCCACCGATATTTCGTTGGCCGTGGCCTGCAGTTTGGACAGCCAGCTTTCATCCAGCCGGTCCGCCGGTGCTGAAATTGACAAGCCTGCTACCAGCTTGTTCTGGTCGTCATAAATACCGGCGGCCATGCAGCGAACGCCGAGCTCCAACTCTTCATTGTCGCGCGCAATACCGTATTGACGGGCTTTTGAAAGCTCGCGTTCCAGTACAGGCAACTCAGTGATGCTGTTGCGTGTCTGCCCTGGCAGGCCGGTGCGTGTGGCATAGGTGCGCAGCCGCTGGGGATCGTCAGATGCCAGAAACAGCTTGCCCACTGAGGTGAGATGCAGCGGCGCCCGCCCACCGATGGCTCGCACAACCTGCATGCCCGAGCGTTCGCTGTAGGTGCGTTCCACATACAC
This sequence comes from Polaromonas sp., assembly GCA_028292745.1. GTDB lineage: Bacteria > Pseudomonadota > Gammaproteobacteria > Burkholderiales > Burkholderiaceae_C > Polaromonas. Next base: position 1,777 of record JAQGLT010000072.1, read on the forward strand.
GATCTCGTCCCCCTGGCGCATGCTCAGGTTGACGGGCTGCTGAGTGAGCTTGTGCAACTCGCGCATGGGAACCAGGGCGGCATCGCGAACATTCAGGCGTGCCTTGACCAAGTTCCCCAGTTCAAGCAGCCGCATGCCAAGCCGGTAATTACCTGCAGCGGGGCGGTCCACAAAACTGCCGATTGCCAGGTCGTTCAGGATACGGTGCGCTGTCGAGGGGTGAAGCCCGGATCTTTCGCTGATTTCTTTCAGGGAAACCGCATCTTCACGGCTTGCCAGGATTTCGAGCAAGGTGAACATGCGTTCAATGACCTGAACGGTCGGTTTGGCGGGAAGGAGGTTATCGGGTTTTGCCATATGCAGACTTTCTGCATTAAATTTTACCTTGTGAAATTAAGCCGCGCTTTAAACCCGCTCAGTTGTATCCGCCTTGCGATCGGCTGGGGTTTGCTGTTTCATCGCAGTGACAGTGCCGGAGGCTACCCATTGGCCGTGAACCAGTATTTCATTCGGACTGAAGCTGAGCTTGTAGTTCATCTTTTGGCTTTCAGCAATCCAGTAGCCCAGATAAACATAGGGAAGGCCCAATTGCCGCGCCTGCTCGATTTGCCAGAGCACGCTGTAGGTGCCGTAGCTTGCTCCCGGCTGGGGTTCATAAAAGGTGTACACGGCTGAAATGCCGTCTTCCAGCACATCCAGAATGGAAATCATTCTGAGGGCGCCTGCCTCCCCGTTGTCCAGGGTTTCGCGAAACTCCACCAGGCGCGAATTCACGCGGCTCTGGAGCAGAAACTGGGTGTACTGGTCAATGCTGTCGTGGTCCATGCCGCCGCCTGCATGGCGGCTGTTCTGGTAGCGCAGGTAAAGCTGGTAATGCTCCGGCAGAAAACACAGCTTGAGGATGCTCACCTGCAGTGTCCGGTGTCGCGTCCAAGCACGGCGCTGGCTGCGGTCCGGTTTAAAGACGTTCGCCGGCACCCGCAGTGGCACACAGGCTTGGCAGCCGTCGCAATAAGGGCGGTAGGTAAACATCCCGCTGCGCCTGAAGCCTTGTGTCACCAGCTCGGAGTAAGCATCGTTGTGGATCAGGTGACTTGGTGTTGCAACCTGCGAACGCGCTTGCCTTCCTGGCAGATAGCTGCACGGGTAAGGCGCTGTGGCGTAAAACTGCAAGGTGTGCAGGGGCAAGTCTTTAAGGTGCGTCACGGCGTGGTGGACGTTGCGGTCGTCAGAATCTGATGCCAGTATAGAGAATCGAACTGCCAGACGGGTGCGGTTTTCCCTACGTTGCGGTTCACATGCGCTGCGAACTGGGGCCGGCCAATTTCAGACGCTCCCAGCGATGCGAGGTGTGCGGTATTTTGCTGGCAGTCGATCATCATGATCTCGTGAGATCGGCAAAAGGCAACCAGTGCCGACAGTGCGATCTTGGAGGCATCGGTCTGGTGCGCGAACATGGATTCGCCAAATACCATTCTGCCGAGATTGACGCAGTAAAGACCGCCGGCAAGCTTGCCGTTGATCCAGGTTTCCACGCTGTGGGCATGGCCCGCACGGTGAAAGGAACAGTAGGCCTGCACCATGTCCGGAACGATCCAGGTGCCTGACTGCCCGGCGCGGGGCTGATTGGCGCAAGCGGCGATGACCTGCTCAAAAGCGCTGTCGAACCGGATTTCGCATGAAGGGTCGCCCCTGAAACGGAGCACTCTTTTTCGCAGGGACCGATGCAGCCGAAAGCGTGCCACCTGAAGCACCATGCGTGGGTCGGGGCTCCACCAGAGCACCGGCTGGCCTGCGCTGAACCACGGAAAAATTCCCTGTGCGTACGCCTGAGTCAGTGTGTGAACGTCCAGCGTCTCGCCCACGGCCAACAAACCCGGTGCAGGGTCTGTCTGACCCCAGGCCGCTTCCAGTGGCGGAAAGGGTTTTCCGGCCGCCAGCCAGGGCACAGCCTTTGGGGTGCGTTCACCACTCGTCATGCAAAAACCCGTGGGGAAAAAGCCAATAGACTGAGGTTCAATGCCATTTGCTACTTATTTTATAGCATGTTACGCATATGGGTCGTGCGCTACAGTGCTATTTTGTTCCAAAAATACGATCTCCGGCATCTCCCAGCCCTGGCAGGATGTAACCCTGCGCGTTGAGCTGCCTGTCGATGGCCGCGGTATAGATTGGCACGTCGGGATGGGCCTTTTGCAGCGCAGCCACGCCTTCCGGGCAGGTGAGCAGGCAGACAAATTTAATGGATCTGGGGCTGAGCTGCTTGAGCCGGGTCACTGCGGCGATGGCCGAGTTGCCGGTCGCCAGCATCGGGTCAACAATGACGATGTCACGTTCCTCCATTTCCTGCGGCATCTTGAAGTAATACTCGACCGGCTCCAGGGTTTCAGGGTTGCGGTACAAGCCGACGTGGCCGACGCGCGCCCCGGGAACCACATTGAGCATGCCTTCCAAAATGCCATTGCCGGCACGCAAGATTGAAACAAACACCAACTTCTTGCCGTCAATCATCTTGCCGGTCATGGTTTCGAGCGGTGTTTGAATTTCGACATCCTGCAGCGGCATGTCGCGGGTGACTTCATAGGCCATCAGGCTGCTCAGCTCATTGAGCAGCGTTCGAAAAGTGCTGGTCGAGGCGTCCTTGCGCCGCATCAGGCTGAGCTTGTGCTGCACCAGCGGGTGATTGATCAGGTGGACATTGCTCATGAACGAGGGGGCTTTCTTGGTGCGTTTGAAAAAGGAACTCAAAGCTCGATCAGCGTTTTCTGCCGCCAAACAAGGTGCCCAGGACGCCCCGGATGATCTCCCGCCCGACCGTGGAGCCCATGGTGCGAACGGCCGATTTGGCCATGCTTTGCGCCAGGCCGTCATGTTTCGCACCTCGCGGGCCAGTGGTGCCGAACAGCACGTCATTGAGGCCGCCCAGCATGCCCCCAAAGGCCGATTGGCCGGCCGCGCCGCCATTGGGGGCTTTGGCACCCTGGTCGGCAGCGGCGCCGGCGCGCTCCTGCAGCATTTCGTAAGCCGACGCACGGTCCACGTCCTTTTCATACACCCCTGCCACCAGCGAGTCCTGCAGCAATTGCTGGCGCTGCGCCTGGGAGACCGGGCCGATCTGGCTGCCCGGCGGGAGCACATACACCCGCTCGGTCACGCTCGGCCGGCCTTTTGAATCTAGAAAGCTCACCAGGGCTTCGCCCACAGCCAGCTCGGTTATCGCGGTTTCAATGTCCAGTCCCGGCTTCTGGCGCATGGTCTGTGCCGTGGCCTTGACGGCTTTCTGGTCGCGTGGGGTGTAGGCGCGCAGGGCATGCTGTACCCGGTTGCCCAGTTGCGCCAGTACCGAATCCGGAATGTCCAGGGGATTCTGGGTCACGAAATAAACGCCCACTCCCTTGGAGCGCACCAGCCGCACCACGAGTTCGATGCGTTCGACCAATGCCTTCGGTGCTTCGTTGAACAGCAGGTGGGCCTCGTCAAAGAAAAACACCAGCGTGGGCTGGTCCGGGTCGCCGATCTCAGGCAGTTGCTCGAACAATTCGGACAGCAGCCACAGCAAAAAAGTGGCGTACAGACGCGGCGAATTCATCAGTTTGTCAGCCGCCAGGATGTTGACCATGCCATGCCCCGCGCTGTCGGTCTGCATGAAGTCATTGATATTGAGCATGGGTTCGCCAAAGAACTGCTCCCCGCCCTGACTTTCAATCTGCATGAGCCCACGCTGGATGGCGCCCACGCTGGCTGCGCTGACATTGCCGTACTTGGTGGTGAATTCGCTGGCGTTATCGCCCACGTACTGCAACATCGCGCGCAGATCCTTCAGGTCCAGCAGCAGCATGCCGTTGTCGTCGGCAATCTTGAAAACGAGATTCAGGACGCCGGCCTGCGTTTCATTCAGGTTGAGCATGCGGCCCAGCAGCAGTGGGCCCATGTCCGAAACCGTGGCGCGCACGGGATGGCCCTGCTGACCAAACACGTCCCACAGTGTGGTGGGGCAGGCCAGCGCTTCAGGCGCATCAATGCCGCGTTCCTTCAGAATGCCAGCCATCTTTTCGTTCAAGGTACCCGCCTGGCTGATGCCGCCGAGGTCGCCCTTCACGTCGGCCATAAAAACAGGCACACCGATCTTCGAAAAATTTTCGGCCAATGTTTGCAAGGTGACCGTCTTGCCTGTGCCGGTAGCCCCCGTGATCAGGCCGTGTCGGTTGGCCAGTGCAGGCAGCAATTCACATTGGGTGATGGCATTTTTGGCGATAAGTAACGGCTCGGCCATAGTTTGGAGGTTCCTGATGATTCTTGATGGAGAAGACAAGCGAAAAGTAAAATGAGTCGGTAGATTAAATCAATTGCAAAAGGATTTTCCGTGGCTGGTCATAGTAAATGGGCGAATATTCAACATCGCAAGGGGCGCCAGGACGACAAACGCGGCAAGATCTGGACGCGTGTGATCCGCGAAATCATGGTGGCCGCTCGCCTGGGCGGCGGCGACCTGGACACGAATCCGCGCTTGCGCCTGGCCGTGGACAAGGCCAAGGCCGCCAACATGCCCGCCGATACCATCAAGCGCAATATCGACAAGGCCACCGGCAACCTGGAAGGGGTTCACTACGAGGAGATCCGGTACGAGGGCTACGGCATTGGAGGCGCTGCGATTCTGGTGGACTGCATGACCGACAACAAAGTCCGCACGGTGGCCGAGGTGCGCCATGCCTTTTCGAAGCACGGCGGCAACATGGGCACCGAAGGTTCGGTGGTCTTTCAGTTCAAGCATTGTGGCCAATTGATTTTTGCGCCCGGCACAAATGAAGACAAGGTCATGGAAGTTGCGCTCGACGCGGGCGCAGACGACGTGATCACGCACGACGATGGTGCGGTGGAGGTGCTGACGCCCTACACCGGATTGGAAACTGTCAAGAATGCCCTGGAGGCGGCCGGCTTCAAGCCTGAACTTGCTGAAGTGACGATGCGCGCCGACAGCCTGATCGAACTCGCGGGCGAAGAGGCGCAGAAGATGCAAAAGCTGCTGGATGTGCTGGAAGACCTCGACGACACCCAGGAAGTTTTTCATAATGCCGCGCTGTCCGAATAAGTATTTACAAGCACAAAGATAATGAAAGCAGCAGCATGAAAGTTCTAGTGGTGGGTGGCGGCGGCCGGGAGCACGCATTGGCATGGAAACTGGCCCAGTCGCCCAAGGTGCAGGCGGTTTATGTCGCGCCCGGCAATGGCGGCACAGCGCTTGACCCGCGGCTTGAAAACATAAATATCACGGATATGCAAGAGCTGCGGGCGTGGGCAACTACTGAAAAGATAGCGCTTACGGTGGTCGGCCCTGAGCAACCGCTGGCAGCCGGCATCGTCGACGAGTTCAGGCACCATGGGTTGCGGGTGTTTGGACCGACCAAGGCGGCAGCACAGCTGGAAAGCTCTAAGGCGTTTTCCAAAGCATTCATGAAGCGGCACCAGATTCCGACCGCAGCTTACGAAACCTTCAACCATGCAGCCGCAGCCCATGCCTATGTGGATGAGAAGGGTGCGCCGATCGTCGTCAAGGCCGATGGGCTGGCAGCCGGCAAGGGCGTGGTGGTGGCCATGACGCTGGCAGAGGCGCATGAGGCAATCGAATTCATGCTGGCACCCGATCCGCAATTCAATCCCCTGGGGGTTGCGCACAACGAAGGCGGCGCGCGCGTTGTCATTGAGGAGTTTTTGCAGGGCGAGGAAGCCAGTTTCATTGTGATGTGTGACGGCAAAAACGTCGCAGCCATGGCGACCAGCCAGGACCACAAGCGTCTCCTCGACGGTGATCAGGGCCCCAACACGGGCGGAATGGGCGCCTATTCACCGGCCCCGGTGGTCACGCCCGAGGTCCATGCCCTGGCGATGCGCGAAATTATTTTGCCCACCATCCGGGGCATGGAGAAAGACGGCATCCCGTTTACCGGGTTTTTGTATGCAGGTCTGATGATTGACGAGCATGGCAAGCCCAGGACACTGGAATTCAACTGCCGCATGGGCGACCCTGAAACTCAGCCCATCATGATGCGCCTGAAAACAGATCTATTTGATGTGATGATGGCCGCTACCTCGGGCATGCTGGACCAGGTGGAACTGGAGTGGGATCGCCGCCCGGCGCTGGGCGTGGTGATGGCGGCGCATGGCTACCCGCTGCATCCACGCAAGGGCGATGCCGTCAACGGCTTGCCGCCAGCCACCGAAGATGTCATGGTCTTTCACGCCGGAACGCAGCGGCAGGAAAGCGCGACGGTAAGCTCTGGGGGCCGCGTGCTGTGCGTGACGGCGCTGGGCGAAACGGTAAAAGCTGCGCAACAGCGGGCCTATGAGGTCGCTCAGCGGATCCAATTCGAAGGCGCCCAGTACCGCAAAGACATAGGTTACCGGGCCATCAAGGCTTGAGATAAACAATGTCGAGTATTGACCTTTCAACCGTTCGAAGCTTTTTGCTGGGCCTGCAGGCGCGCATCACCACGGCAATTGCCGAGGTCGATGGCAACGCGTTCGAAACTGATCATTGGCAGAAAGAGCCCGCAGAAACGCTGCAAGGCAGCGGTGTGACCAAAATACTGGAGCAAGGCAGGGTGTTCGAACGTGCTGGATGCGGTTTTTCCCATGTGCGCGGCCCTAGGCTGCCGCCATCTGCAACCCAGCACCGCCCTGAACTGGCAGGCGCGCCTTTTGAAGCCATGGGCGTTTCGCTGGTGTTTCATCCCCGCAATCCATATGTGCCAACGGTACATATGAATGTGCGCATGCTCGCGGCAACACCTGCGGGCGAAAACTCCGACCAGGTATGCTGGTTCGGTGGCGGCATGGATTTGACGCCTTTCTACGGGTTTGACGAAGACGCTGTGCATTTTCACCAAGTCTGCAAGGAATCACTGTTGCCATTCGGCGCCGACAAATACCCCCGGTTCAAGCAGTGGTGCGACGAGTATTTCTACCTCAAGCACCGCCAGGAGCAGCGCGGCATTGGCGGCGTGTTTTTTGATGATTTCCAGGAGCTTGGCCTCGCGCAGAGCTTTGCGATGATGCAAAGCGTGGGCGATGCTTTTTTGCAGGCGTATTTGCCAATCGTCGAGCGTCGCAGGCACATGCTTTTTGGTGAACGGGAGCGTGATTTTCAACTGTATCGCCGTGGCCGCTATGTTGAATTCAATCTGGTCTGGGACCGCGGCACCCACTTTGGCTTGCAGTCTGGCGGACGCACCGAATCGATCCTGATGTCGATGCCGCCACTGGCAGGTTGGTCGTATCAGCGCCCGAATGAGGCTGGATCGCCGGAAGAGCGTTTGTACAAGGAGTTTCTTGTGAGGCGCGACTGGATTGAAGGCTGAATTGGCCGGCCAGACGCAAAGTCGTGGTGCTCTTCTCTTTATAGGCCGTTAACAGCTTGAAAGTGTTACAAATAACGCCTTTTTTCAACTTGCTATAATTTATATAGCTGGATGCGCATACTCCACGGCTACTTACGGCCGATTTTTGCCCTGAATTCATTTGTTATCGGCCAGTATCCTTCCAGTCTGTCAGCGAATGGCCAAAGCGTTCCCATTGACGAAGAACTGGCCAGACTGTTCTCCCAAGCAGATGCACGTTATATTTCGCTTCATCCGCTGTATAGCGCTTGTTAATTTTTACCTTATTGAAGCAAACATTGCATGACCCCTACCACTGTCAAAACCCCAGGCGCCGAAGGCAAAAAAGATGTTCAGAAACTGCAGCGCGCCATTATTGACGGGTTGGAGGGCGTGAAGGCCCAGAACATTCAAGTGTTTGATACCGAGCACATTACCTCTTTATTCGAACGAGTGATTGTTGCGTCAGGAACGTCAAACCGCCAGACCAAAGCGCTGGCGGCCAGCGTGCGCGATGCCGTACGCGATGCCGGTTTTTCCAAGCCCCGGATTGAGGGTGAAGACAACGGCGAGTGGATCATTGTTGACTGTGGCGCCGCTGTTGCACACATCATGCAGCCGACGATACGCCAGTACTACAACCTAGAAGAGCTCTGGGGCGACAAGCCTATCAAGCTGAAGCTGGGAGCGCCTGCACCTGTGCCCAAAGAGATCAAGGCAGAACCAAAGACCGGAACCAAAACTTCGAGGTCGCGCGTCGCGATTGGTGGCAAATCCAAAACTGTTGGCAAAGCAACCCGTGCGACAAAAGATACCGGTGAAGATGCTCAGCCAGTAGACAAGAAAGTCGCACGCACCGATGACGGGACTTATGTAGGCCGGGTGGGAAAAACCAATGACTGGACGGCCAAGCGCAATGCGACAGCGCCAGCTGCGGAGCCTGAAGCAAAACCCATTCGGGCCAGAAAATCTGCCAAGGCAATCGCAAAACCACCAGTCGAGGCTTTAGCGCCCAAGGCCACAGCTAAAAAAGCAGCGGTTAAAACCCCGATCGTCAAAATTCCTGTCGCTAAAAAACTGGCATCCAAAAAAACGGCCTTGAAGACAGCAACAAAAGCAGCTGTCAAAAAGCCTGCTGTCCGGAAAACCACGACCCGGAGCGAATGAAGCTGACCATTGTGGCGGTCGGTCAAAAAGTGCCTGACTGGGCGCAGACGGCCTATGAAGACTATGCCAAACGTTTTCCGCCCGAATTGAAAGTGGAACTCAAGGCGGTGAAAACCGAACCTCGCGGTTCCAAAAACCTTGAGAATCTTCTGATAGCGGAGCGTGTCCGCATTGAAGGGGCTATTGGCCGGGGTTGCCGGGTTGTCGCGCTTGACGAGCGCGGTACGGCTGTCACCACCGTGGTTCTGGCCGAGCATCTTAAAAACTGGCAACTTTCCGGGGATGATGTCGCCATTGTGATCGGCGGCCCGGATGGACTGGATGCGGGTTTCAAGCAGTCAGCTCATCAACGTATTCGCCTTTCCGATCTGACCCTGCCCCATGCGATGGTGCGCGTGCTGTTGATCGAGCAGCTTTACCGGGCCTGGACGATCACCATCAATCATCCGTATCATCGTGAATAGTTTTGCAGGTAAATCCTGAGTATGGTGAATTTTGTTTATCTGGCCTCCCAAAGCCCAAGGCGCCGCCAATTGTTGGACCAACTTGAAATCCAGTACGAATTGCTTCTGCCAGACAAGGAGGAGGATACCGAAGCACTAGAAGTCGCGCTAATCAACGAAGCGCCCGCCGCATACGTCAAACGCGTCACTCGTCTCAAACTGAATGCGGCCTCGGCACGTTTGACGCGGCGTAAATTGCAGGCCGCACCAATCTTGTGTGCCGATACCACGGTAGCGCTTGGGCATACTATTTATGGCAAGCCCGACGACCCGGGCGATGCCGAGCGCATGCTGACGGAGCTGGCTGGTAAGACGCATCGGGTTTTAACTGCAGTAGCTGTCCAGGCGGGATTTCAATGTTTTGAAGCGCTCAGCATCTCAAGAGTCAGTGTTTCAGCCATGACAGTAGCTGAAATCAGGGCTTATGTAGCCACTGGCGAACCCATGGGTAAGGCTGGAGCCTATGCCATACAGGGCAAGGTGGCGATGCATATCACCCGCATCAATGGAACCTATAGTGGCATCATGGGACTCCCGTTATGGGAGACCGCTTCCATCCTGCAGGCAGCTGGCCTGCAAATCTAGCCTAACCGTCTGAAAGCAATGCAACAAGAGATCCTGATTAACTGGTCGCCGCAGGAAACGCGGGTTGCAGTGGTGGAACATGGGGCGGTTCAAGAGTTACAAGTTGAACGCACGCTTGAACGGGGCTTGGTTGGCAATGTTTATCTTGGCAAGGTGATAAGGGTGCTGCCTGGAATGCAATCGGCCTTCATCGACATTGGCTTGGACCGCGCCGCATTTTTGCATGTTGCTGACCTGATGAGCAGCATTGCCAACCGCCATGCAGAGCCTGAATCGAACGCTAGCAGTGTTCCAACGTCACTGTCCGCATCTGCGTTGCAACCCATAGAAAAGCAACTGTTTGAGGGGCAGGCGATCATGGTTCAGGTGCTCAAGGACCCAATGGGTACCAAGGGTGCGCGCCTGACAGCCCAAATCAGTATTGCTGGCCGCCTGCTGGTTTTTTTACCGCAGGACAATCACATCGGCATATCGCAAAAAATTCCGTTTCGGCAACGCGAGGATCTGCGCTTGCGTGTACAAGCTCTAGCAGGTGACATCGGTGGTGGTTTTATCCTTCGCACCAATGGTGAAGATGCTACGGACGCTGAACTGGCTGAAGACATTACCTATCTTCGAAAAACCTGGGGACGTATTAAAAATGCCTCGGTATGCTTGCCCGCTGCATCGGTTCTCCATCAGGATCTGACTTTGCTGCAGCGGGTATTGCGCGATATGGTCTTGGAAAATACCCAAACCATTCGTATTGATTCGCGTGAGCAGTTTGAAAAACTTAAGGCTTTTGCTGGAGAGTTCATGCCTGCAACGCTGCCAAAGGTGCAACTGTACAGTGGTGAGCGGCCTATTTTTGACTTATTCAATATTGATGAAGAAATTGCCAAAGCACTGGGACGTAGGGTGGACCTCAAATCTGGAGGTTACCTTGTGATCGACCAAACAGAGGCTTTAACAACGGTTGATGTCAATACAGGCGGATTTGTAGGCGCGCGCAATTTTGACGAAACTATTTATAAGACAAACCTTGAAGCTGCCCAGGCGATTGCCCGACAACTCCGCCTGCGTAATCTTGGGGGCATTGTGATTGTCGACTTCATCGATATGTCCAAGGAAAATCATCGCGAGGCAGTGCTGAATGAATTTAAACGGCAACTGGGACGAGACCGCATCAGAACCTCGGTTAATGGCTTTTCGGCACTGGGCTTGCTGGAAATGACACGCAAGCGAACACGGGAGTCACTCGCGCATCAGTTGTGTGAACCTTGCAACGTCTGTGCGGGAAAAGGCGTCGTTAAAACAGCCCGTAGCGTGACTTATGACGTGCTGCGAGAGATTCTGCGAGAAGCACGGCAGTTCAATCCGCGTGAATTCAGGGTGGTAGCGTCACCTAAAGTAATTGAACTTTTTCTCGATGAAGAGAGCCAACATCTGGCAAGCCTAAGCGACTTTATTAAAAAGCCGATTTCTCTGCAGGCTGATGCCGTGATGGCACAAGAACAATACGATATCGTGTTGCTGTGAGCTGGTCAGTTTTATCTTCATGTCATATAACCATACAGCCAATCTCAGGCCAATTCCAATTCTTGTGTATCACCAAATTGCTCAAGCCCCCCCTAAAGGAAGCCCATTTCGAAGTTTGTATGTAACGCCAAAAGCTTTTTCGCGGCAAATGGCTTGGCTCAAACTGCTGGGCTATATAGGTTTGTCCATGAGTAGGTTACAACCCTATCTAGCTGGAGAGAAGCAAGGCAAGGTCGTCGGAATTACTTTTGATGATGGCTATTTGAACAACCTTTCTCATGCGCTTCCTGTCCTCCTCAAGCAAGGCTTTACATCCACGTGTTATGCGGTAAGTGGGTTGTTGGGCAAGACAAATACGTGGGATGAGCATTTGGGGATTGCACAGACCCTCCTTATGAACGAAGTGCAAATTCGTCAATGGGCGATGGCTGGGCAAGAAGTAGGGTCGCACACTCATAGTCATATTGACCTCGTTGCGACTGGCAGCAAAGAAAGTCATATTGAAATCGCGCTTGGAAAGACCGAACTTGAGTCTTTATTAGGCCAACCAGTCAGGCACTTTTGTTATCCCTATGGGCGATACAAATCCAACCATGTGGAAATGGCAAAGGAACTGGGATTTTTGACTGCTACCACGACTGAGCGAAGCCGCTGTCATCCGCGAATGAACATGCTTGAACTTCCGCGAGTTCCAGTACTGCGCTCAACCAGCTTGCCCGTTTTTTGGTTGAAAGTTGCAACTTCTTATGAAGATCGTCGTAAGAAATGATTTTGCAGTCTAGTTCCGAGACTGAGCCAGTTCGTAATAAAAAAAGATTGCGCATTGCTGTTTTGAGTCGAATGTTTTCCACTACTGGCGGAGGCGCAGAGCGCTATTCCATTTCGTTAGTTGAGCAACTTGCCCATAAGCATGATATTCATGTATTCGCGCAAAAAATAGGCCATCAATGGCCAAGCGTAAGCTATCACCAGGTTTCTTCTCCTTTTTTAAAACCTCGCTGGATAAATCAGTTGTGGTTTGCAAGCAGAACATGGTGGCTGACTAGGCATGGTTTTGATATCGTGCATTCGCATGAAAATACATGGCATGGTGATGTTCAGACAGTGCATGTCTTGCCGGTCAAATACAACTTGTTTTATGGGCAGACTGGCTGGCGGCGCATTCTCCGCTACACCAAAGTGCTAACAAGCCCCCGTCTGCTGACCTATTTGCTGCTAGAGCATTTACGATATGCCAAACGTATTGGCCGTAGATGGGTCGTGACATCGAGCAGCTTGGGTAATATTTTGGCAATCAGCTATCCTAAATGTGCGGGGGACATTTCCGTTATTACCCCCGGTATCAAACTACCCTCGAAAGAAGTCGTATTGCCGAGCAAAGCCGAGGCAAGAGTATTGTTAGGACTGCCGATGGTAGGGCGGATCCTATTATTTGTTGCCAATGACTACCGCAAAAAAGGGTTGCAAACCTTATTAGATGCATTAGGGCAACTTCAATTGGATGTGTTTCTAGCCATAGTGGGCAATTCTTCGCAAATTTCTTTTTTTAAAGAAAAAGCGAAAATCTTGGGCTTGGAAAAAAGAATTTTTTTCTTGGGATCACTGGACGACGTTGCACCGGCTTATATTGCGGCTGACTGTTTGGCCCACCCAACATTAGAAGATACTTTTGCCATGGTAGTGCTTGAGGCCATGGCGCACGGGCTGCCAGTTGTAGTGAGTGGACCAGAACTTTGTGGCATTTCTGGACTGCTACAGAATGAAGTTAATGCTGTGATTCTTAATAACCCCAGAGATGCACCTCAACTTTCCCAAGCGCTTGAACGAGTACTTACTCAGAAAGAACTGCAAAAAAAGCTAATGCAGGAAGGAATTAACTTTGCTGTTGAATTTCAATGGAACGCTTTAGCTTTGAGGCAAGAAAAACTTTATTATGAGCTAGCCCCCTGAATCTCCGGACATGGTCCATCGCTTATCTTTAAAGATAGGAGTAGGACTTATATGGGCTATAAGGACTTCCACGTTTTTGCAAGCACTGCCCCCGCCGTCTGTGATCGTGCAGCGATCACAGACGGAAATCCGAGTTTTCCGCCTTCAAACCAGGCACTTTGCAGCCTTTGCCTTTGAGTAGAGGGGGTATGGATAGCGTGTCTATAAACGGTCACTAATTCCCACTTTGCATGGCGGCGACCCTGATGAAAGACGCGCGCCAGGGGCTCCAATCGTCTCTCGGCAAAGCTTGAGGGCCTTTGGCTTCAATTGTCCTCACCCTGCCATCCATATAACCGAGCACTCCCCGGCGCAGGTCCAACCTCTCAACTCATCAACAATGGCACATCACACGGTGCTGGTTTTGTATAGCTTTAATCTTGTTATGTTCGATGCTTTTTCTTGTTTCTGCTCGAACTCCATCATGCGGGAACCTTGAAGCCCTCTCCCAGCTTCAGTGCGGCCCAACACATCCGGGCGTTTTTGGCGGCAATAGCCACGATGGCACGCCAATAACCTCGCCGCTCCTTGAGCTGCAAGGCCCAGCGGCTTAACGGGTCTGTTTTGTTCTTTGCTCTGATCAGCATCGCCCTGGCGCCCAGGATCAGCAAACTTCGGATG
>JAQGLT010000093.1 GCA_028292745.1 Polaromonas sp.
CCATGTAGCGGTGCGGGCCAAACGCGGCAGTCACTGCCAGTGACTCGGCCGCTTGCCACTGGTCAAATATCTGCTGCTCCGCGTCGGTGAGCGTGTCGGGTGCCGGCGCTTCGCCGTAGCTGGCGACGATGCGCCGGTAGGCACTGTAGACCGGCAGCACCAGGCTGGCATCGCCCAGGGCGGCGTCCAGGGCGTTTCTGAAGCGCTGTTCGGCCGCCTGGCGTTCCCGCTCAGAGGCTTCTTCGAATGCGTAGAGCTTGAGGACGTAACTCACGGGCTTTCCTTCAGTTCAAATTCAATCCAAACCGGCGCCTTGCGTGATGGCGATGCGCCGGCGCAGGCGGGCCGCTTCTTCAGCATCGCCGACCTGCTCGGCTCGCTGGGCCTGCACGCCCAGCCATGCCAGCAGCGGGCGGCGCCAGCCCTGGCCTGATGCCGTGTCGATGGCCTGGGCAATGGCAGGCGGACTCGCCTTGCCGGTCTGCAGCAAAACGCCGGCGGCAACCAGTTGCGACAGCGGGTCGGCAATACCCCGTAGCGCCTGGGCGTCGCCAGCGGCCGCGCCCCGCTGGGCCGGGGGCAGGAGCGCGATGTCTCCTGCCTGCAGCGCCTGCCCCCGCAGGTAGTTTTCATAAGCGCGCTGTGCCTCGGTGGCGTCGCGCCTCAGGGGAATGAACCCAGCGCAGGGCTCAAACACCAGGCTGGCAACCCGGCTCGCGCAGTGCAAAAGTTCGGCCGTAGCCAGCAGGTCGGGCCGGCCAGTGCGCGACAGCTGGCTGCGTGCGCGGGCAAGTTCGGCGGCCTCCACGCGGCTGTTGCCTTCCATGTAGGCGGCCACCGACCGGTCCATCGATCCCTTGGCTTCGAGCTGCCAATCCGGTGGCCGGGGTGCGCTGCCGCAGGCGTTGAGCAGCAACCCGGCCAGCAGCGGCGCGGCGCATTTCATGGGTAGGGCAAGCCAGGTTCTCACGGCAGTTTCATCTCCGCATCACGGGCAAAAGGCCATTTTCGGTTGATCTCGTTGACCAGGCCCTCCACTTTTCGCAAACTCGCCTCCACCTCGCCCCGCAAGGCGCCCAGATCGCTTGTCGCGTCCTTTGCGCTGGATGCCACCGCTTGCGCATCGACCAGGATGGCGTCGACCTTCTTCAGGCTGGTACGGGCCTCGCCCAGCATCGCGTTGAGCTGCATGACGGTTGCCCGGGTTTCAGGCAGCACGCCTTTATCGCCGAACACCTGGGTGTCGGCCTTGGCGGCAATGCCGTCGAGCCGGCCCAGCAGGGAATTGGTGCGGTCCAGCGTGGCATAAAACTTCCTGGCCTCGGATTCGCTCCCGAGCAGCACCGTGAGCACGCCGCCGGGCCCATTCAGGCGCCCGGTCAGGACCTGCAGGTTCGCCAGGCTCGAACCCACCGAGCCGCTGCTGCCGGTCAGGCTGTTCAGGTTTTCAATGAGGTCCTTGGCCGCTGCAATGACCTTTGGAATTTCGGCACTGGCGTCGCCCTGCAGCACGGTCCGCACTGCGCCCTCTGGCAGGGGCGGATCATTGAGCAGCCCGGTATACGCGCGGATGTTCGGGCCGCCCACCAAGCCCTTGACCAGCGTGAAGACACTGGAAGTGCGCAGCCAGTGCGCATCCTTGGCCGCCACATCCACCAGGATGCGGGCCTTGCCGTCCTCGGCCAGTTCGATATTCCGCACCCTGCCAATCGGAAAGCCCGAAAAGGTCAGGTCCATGCCCACCACCACGCCTTCCGAATCCTCGGCCATCAGCACCAGCCGCTGGGTCTGCTCGAACGCGCCCCGTGCATACAGCACATAGAGCGCCGAGCCGCAGACCAGCAGCAGCATGAACAGCATCAGCAGCCGGGCCTTGAGTTCAAGATGGGCAACGCTGCTCGTCGGTGCCGCGCCGAGCGTATCCTGCATCGGATCTTGAGCGGCTTCCCGCTCTGGCGGGGACGATGGTGGGCTGTGGGGTGGACTCATGGCTGCGTTGTCAGGAAATTAATAGTAGTTGCCGACCAGCGAGGCCACTTCAATCAGCAGGACGACGGCGAACATGCGGACCAGACCGCGCATTTCGGCGCTGGTGCGCACGCTGGCGCCGCGCATGCCGTACAGGGCCGACGCCATCGGAATCAGTGAGACGGCCAGGCAAAAAAGCACGGTTTTCAACACAAAAATCAGGGTGACGGCCGGCGCGAAAACCTGGCCAAAAAGCCGGGTATAGCCTGGCAGCCCCGACAGGGTAAAGCCGTAGACGGTCAAATACGCCACCATCAGGGCCACCACGCTGCTCAGTGCGGCCAGCGTGATGCCTGAAAACATGCCGGCCACGACGCGCGGCAACACCTCCCGGCCAATCGGCTCAACGCCTCGCCGCCGCATCCTCTCCAGTTCGCCGGCGGACTGCAGCGCGGTCAACTCGGCCCCATCGGGAATGGTGCAGCGCAGCGCCACAAACAGGGCGGCCGTCAGGGGAATCAATTCGAGCACCAGCACGCGGATGACGACCTGCAGCGCGTACTGCGACAGGCCATAGCTGAGCGCCGTGACCATGACAATGCGCGTCAGTACCACCGTCACTAGCGCGCACAGCAGAGAAAATCCCAACAGGATCGGGGCCGTGCTGGCATAGATATGCCGGCTCAGCACCACGCGGTTTTTGCGGCTGTAACTCGACGGTGAAAACGACAGCACCAAAATCACCGCGCCCAGATGGAGGAGCTGCCACCATTCAGCCAGCCACAGCAGCGCAGCCCGGCCAGTTCGGGTCAGACGGCTGTGCCAGGGGCCGGTGGTCAACATCATGTTTGCATGATAACGGGGCAATACCCGTGGTCATGGGGGCGAAGTGCATTGCGGAGAAGCCGCACCAACGCGCGCACCGGGCCCCACGTTTCAGTCTGCGCCACTGGCGCTGTGGCGCCATGCTATTTGCCAGCTTGAACCGGTTGCAAACGGATGAGCTTGCCATTGGTGCTGTCGGTCAGAACGTAGAGCAGCCCGTCCGGCCCTTGCCTCACGTCGCGGATGCGCTCGGCCACGTCGGTCAGCAGCTTGTGCTCTTGTGCCACCGGGCCTTTGAAAGGGCCTGAAAGCTCAAGGCGGTCTAGGTAGGAGAACTTGAGCGAACCGATGAAAAGGTTGCCTTGCCAGGCCTTGCCATAACGCTCGCTCGTCAAAAAAACCATGCCCGATGGCGCGATGGACGGCACCCAGTGGTGCAGCGGCTGCTCCATGCCGGCTTTTTGGCTCAGGCCTTCGCCGATCTTGCCGCCACCGTAGTTCTCACCATAAGTGATCTCCGGCCAGCCGTAATTCAGGCCGGGCCGGGGCAGGTTGATTTCGTCGCCGCCTTGCGGGCCGTGCTCATGGGTCCACAAGGCACCGTCGGGCGCCAGCGTCGCGCCTTGGACATTGCGATGCCCATAGCTCCATATCTCCGGCAAGGCGCCACTCCTTCCAACGAAGGGATTGTCCTGCGGGACAGAACCGTCCTTGTTGATGCGAATGACTTTTCCGTGGTGGTTGTCGAGTTTTTGCGCATCCTCCTTGCGCGAGAAGCGATCGCCCAGCGTCAGGAACAGCTTGCCATCGGGCTGGCCATTGGCGCCCGGCAAGCGGCCTTCAACGATGCGGCAGCCGAAATGAGCCGTGCTGGCCACTTTCGGCTTCTGGCTGAAGACAATCCTGGTGTCCTCCAGCCGGGTGAAATCCGCACTCAGCGTGGCGCTTGCCAGCGCCGTGCTGTTGGCCCTGCCCGTGGCGGCAGGCTCGGAAAAGCAGAAGAAAATGCGCCGGTTGCGGGCAAAGTCACTGTCAGCCACAACATCCAGTAAACCGCCCTGCCCGCCCACGGCAATGTCGGGCAGGCCCTTGACAGACGCGCCGATCTGGCCATCTGGCGCTATGACGCGCAACCGGCCCGCACGCTCGGTGACCAAAAAACGTCCCTCGGGCAAAAAAGCCAGCCCCCAGGGATTTTCCAGCCGGGTTGCCAAGGTTTCAGCGCGAACCGCCTGCGCCTGCGCGCAAGGGCTTAACAGCCCTGCAGCAATGAACACGGCAGCAGATAAACGCCGCCGACTTTGAACTGAAAGCATAGTTGACTCCATTCGTACGCGCCCAGCAGCAGGTGGCTAGATCACGGCCGCGTTGGTAAGTTTGCAGTGAAAACCCGTTAAAAATATCGTCGTGCAGGCTCGGCACCCTCTGCCGAGGCATTTTTTCCACGGCACTTTGGCAAGCCATGCGCAAAAGAATATTACCGATTTGAAGCAATCGACAAGGCGTTGGTAAAAACATCGACATAAAACAAACAAATTGTTTCAATTAATTCTATATAAATCAATCACTTGGCGCTTATTCGGGTAAAAACCCGACGTTGACGTAGGACCAATCCTTCAAGTATGCTTGTTTTCATGCAAATGATCATCCCTGCAATCATCCTGGCTTTTGCCTCCCTTTGCACTCTTTCCGCCCAGGCAACTCCCAGTAATAACCATGATGAGTTAGACAGGCTTCTGGCCGACAAAGGGTTGATGATGCAGATAGACCAGGTTCGCCACAACGTCAGTCAAAGGGCGTCCGAACTGGTGGTCAATGCAATGGGGTTTTTGGGTGTTCCCTATAAGCGCGGCGGCAATACCGCCGAAACCGGGTTTGACTGCAGTGGTTTCGTGGTCTCGGTCTACCGGCAAAGCATCGGCCTGCTGCTTCCACGCAAGGCTGAGCAGCAAGCAGCGGCTACGCAGCAGATAGACCAGAGCGATTTGCAGCCTGGCGACCTGGTTTTTTTCAACACCATGCGCCGCGCCTTCAGCCATGTCGGCATCTATATCGGCAATGGCAAGTTCATCCATGCTCCCAAGCCCGGCGCTGAAGTGCGGGTGGACAACATGGGCGGCAGCTACTGGCAGCACCGCTTTGACGGCGCGCGCCGTGTGCGCGCCACGGTGGCCGAGGCAGCACAAACACCGGTTGCAGCTTCTTTCTCAGAAATTCCGGCACTGCGCTGAACGCTTCGGTCGCGTTGGTTGCCAGGCGCTGCAACCACGATGTTTTGTGCTTAGCTGAAACTCACACCAAATCGCTTTTTTAAAGCCCTCTGGCTGGGCATTAACCGCAAAAATAAAAGCGCCTCATGTCTTTCAGATCGGCATGAGGCGCTTTTATTTAAAACCGGCATTTCACCGGCCTGTCCAGCCTACTTTCTCGCAGGCGGCAAATCCGTGCAACTGCCATGCGCCACTTCCGCCGCCATGCCGATGCTCTCGCCGAGCGTCGGGTGCGGATGAATCGTCTTGCCGATATCCACTGCATCGGCGCCCATTTCGATGGCCAATGCAATTTCGCCAATCATGTCGCCCGCATGCGTGCCGACCATGCCGCCGCCCAGGATCTTGCCGTGGCCGTGCGCGTCAGGGCCGTCGTCGAAGAGCAGCTTGGTGAAGCCTTCGTCGCGGCCATTGGCAATGGCGCGGCCCGACGCGTTCCACGGGAACAGGCCTTTCCTGACCTTGATGCCCTGCGCCTTGGCCTGGTCTTCGGTCAGGCCGACCCACGCCACCTCGGGGTCGGTGTACGCGACGCTCGGGATCACGCGGGCATTGAAGGCGGCGCTGGCCAGCTCTTTGTTGCCCTGCAGTTCGCCGGCAATCACTTCGGCCGCCACATGGGCTTCATGCACTGCCTTGTGCGCCAGCATGGGCTGGCCGACGATGTCGCCAATGGCAAAAATATGCGGCACATTGGTACGCATCTGGATATCGACCGGAATGAAGCCCCGGTCGCTGACGCTGACGCCGGCCTTGTCTGCAGCAATCTTCTTGCCGTTGGGCGTGCGTCCCACGGCCTGCAGCACGAGGTCGTAGGTTTGCGGCGCGGGGGCGGTGCCGCCCGGCTCGGCGCTTTCAAAGGTGACCTCAATGCCTTCGGGCGTGGCCTTGGCGCCCACCGTCTTGGTCTTGAGCATGATGTTGTCAAAGCGCGGCGCATTCATCTTCTGCCAGACCTTGACCAGGTCGCGATCGGCGCCCTGCATCAGGCCGTCGAGCATTTCCACCACGTCAAGGCGTGCGCCCAGCGTGCTGTACACGGTGCCCATTTCCAGGCCGATGATGCCCCCGCCCAGAATCAGCATGCGCTTGGGAACTTCCTTCAGCTCCAGCGCGCCGGTGCTGTCCACCACGCGCGGATCATCCGGCATGAACGGCAGGCGAACGGCCTGCGAACCGGCGGCAATGATGCATGTCTTGAACGCGACGGTCTGCTTCTTGCCGGTTTTTTCCTGCGCGGCTCCGCCGGTTTCCTCCACTTCCACATGGTTGGCGCCAACGAAGCTGCCGTAGCCGCGCACCACCGTCACCTTGCGCATTTTGGCCATGGCGGCCAGGCCGCCGGTGAGCTTGGTCACGACCTTGTCCTTGTGGCCGCGCAGCTTGTCGATGTTGACGCTTGGCGCTCCAAAGTCCACACCGAGCGCAGCCATGTGGCTGACCTCGTCCATCACCGCCGCAACGTGCAGCAGCGCTTTGGAAGGGATGCAGCCGACGTTCAGGCACACACCGCCCAGAGAGGCGTAACGCTCGACCAGCACGACCTTCAGACCCAGGTCGGCCGCGCGGAAGGCGGCCGAGTAGCCGCCCGGTCCGGCGCCAAGCACGAGCAGATCGCAGTCCAGATCGGCTGAACCGCTGAAGGTCGCAGCGCCAGCCACAGGGGCTGCGGTGGACGGTGCTACTTTTTCAGGAGCATTCTGCACAGGCGCAGCTTGCGCCACAGCCTGTTTTTGTTCTGAAACGGGGACCGAGGCAGCCGCTTCGGCCACTTCCAGGGTCAAAACGACGGACCCCTGCTTGACCTGGTCGCCCAGCTTGACAAGCACGTCCTTGACCACGCCGCCCTGCGACGAGGGGATTTCCATGGAGGCCTTGTCGCTTTCTACTGTAATCAGGCTTTGCTCGGGCTTGATGGTGTCGCCGGCCTTGACCAGCACTTCGATGACGGACACTTCATCAAAGTCGCCAATGTCGGGCACCTTGATGTCGATCAGGTTTGTGGAGGCACTCATGAAAAGGCTTTCAGTTTAAGGGTGAAAATATCAATCGATCCGCCGGAATTCTTGTCGAATTCGCACCCGGCGTTGAGGCCGGCCATGGCGACTTCGCGGGCAGTTCTGGCTCTGTCCCAGCTGGCGTGCATGGCACCCAGCGCAAAGCTGCGTCCCGAACCAATGCCCCAGAATTCCTTGAACTCGAAGACTTCGCGGTAGCTGTAAAGGCCGTAGATGCCGGTGGCATTGGCAATGACCACCGTGAACTGGCTGGATTCGTAGGGATCGCTGTCGTCTTCCTTGGTCTGCAGGAAAAAAGACTCTTTCAACAAGGGGTGCAGCTTGATGAAGGTTTCAAAGACATCGTCTCTTGAGCCCAGCCTCAGATGCTCGGGCGGCAGCGCGGCCATGGCTTTTCGAAGCACCGGAAAATGTGCCACCGTACCCGCCATCCCGATCAGGCTGACGCCATCGGGCGTGTCGACCTTGAATATCTTGCTGTTGGCCTCGAAGCGGTTGGTCAGGCGGGTATCGCCAAAAGTCACCAGCGTGTCGGCGGCCATTGCCACCTGACCCGCTTTTTTGACCACCACCAGAGTCGTCATAGGAAGATGCGGCGGAAATCTGCCAGAACCTGGCCCAGGTAAGCGTTGAAACGCGCAGCCGCGGCGCCGTCGATGACCCGGTGGTCCCAACTCAGGCTCATCGGCTGCATCAGGCGCGGCTGGAAGGCCTTGCCGTCCCAGACCGGCTCGATCCGGCTCTTGCACACGCCCAGGATGGCGACTTCAGGCGCATTGATGATGGGCGTGAAATAGCGCCCGCCAATGCCGCCCAGCGACGAGATGGTGAAGCAGGCACCCTGCATGTCGGCCGGGCTCAGCTTGCCGTCGCGCGCTTTCTTGGCCAGCTCGCCCATCTCCTGCGATATCTGGATGATGCCTTTCTTGTCGGCGTCCTTGATGACCGGCACCACCAGGCCGTTCGGCGTGTCGGCGGCAAAGGCAATGTTGAAATACTGCTTGAGCACGAGCTGGTCGCCGTCGAGCGAGGCATTGAAGGTCGGAAATTTTTTGAGCGCGGCAACCGAGGCCTTGATCAAAAACGCCAGCATGGTGAGCTTGACGCCGGATTTTTCGTTTTCCTTGTTCATCTGCACGCGGAAGGCTTCCAGCTCGGTGATGTCCGCGTCGTCATGGTTGCAGACATGTGGGATCATCACCCAGTTGCGGTGCAGGTTGGCGCCGCTGATCTTCTTGATGCGCGACAGGTCCTGGCGCTCGACCGGGCCAAACTTGGTGAAATCGACCTTGGGCCAGGGCAGCAGGTCCAGCCCGACGCCGCTGCCGCCCTTGGCAGGCGCCGAAGCCGGGGTCTTGGCGATTTGTGCCTGGGTGCGGGCATCGCCTGCCATCACGGCCTTGGTGAAGCCGTGCACATCATCCTGCGTGATGCGGCCCTTGGGGCCCGAACCCTTGACTTCGGCCAGCGGCACACCGAGTTCGCGGGCGAACTTGCGTACCGAAGGCGAGGCATGCGGCAGTGCGCCGGTGGGCGTCTGCGCGGGCTCATGCGCGGGCACCGAGGCGGGCGTGGCGGCGGCAGGGGCGGCCACCGGATCACCATAGCCTTTGGCGCTGCTGCCGGCGCTGGCAGCAGCCGGGTCGATGCTGCTGGAACTGGCGGCGCTCGCCGCTGGCGCCGCCTGCGCAGGCGCTGCGGCTGGCTGCGGTGCAGCGGCGCTGGCGCTGCCTTCCAGAATGGCAATCAGGTCGCCAATATTCACCGTGTCGCCGAGCTTGACCTTGAGTTCCTTGACCACGCCGCCGGCCGAGGACGGAATCTCCATTGACGCCTTGTCGGATTCGACCGTGACCAGCGATTGCTCGGCCTTGATCGTGTCGCCCACCTTGACCAGCACTTCGATGACGGACACGTCTTTGAAGTCGCCAATGTCGGGCACGCGCACTTCCACCGGCGCGGCGGATGCCGCCGGGGCTGGCGTGGCGGCAGCCGCCGCGGGTGCTGGTGCGGCAGCTGCTTCTGTTTTGATAGCTGCCGGCGCAGGTGCTGCTTGCGCTGGAGCCTGATTTGGCTCTGATTCCGCCGCGCCGGCCGCTTCCAGCGTCAGCACCACCGAGCCCTGCTTGACTTTGTCGTCGAGCTTGACCTTGATCTCCTTGACCACGCCGGCGTGGCTCGACGGGATTTCCATTGAGGCCTTGTCGGACTCCACCGTGATCAGCGACTGCTCGGCCGCGACGGTGTCCCCAGGCTTGACCAGCAGTTCGATGACGGTCACCTCGTCGAAATCCCCGATGTCGGGAACTTGAATATCTATCAATGCCATGTTGTTGTCTCCGTTGGCTTGCGTCTTGAGCTTAAAGTTTTACGTCAAGCGTAAAGCGGATTGATCTTGTCAGCATTGATGCCGTACTTCTGGATCGCCTCGGCCACCTTGGCCACCGGCACCGTGCCTTCTTCGCTGAGCGCCTTCAGGGCGGCCACCACGATGTAGTGGCGGTTGATCTCGAAGTGCTCGCGCAGCTTGCTGCGGAAGTCGCTCCGGCCAAAGCCGTCGGTGCCCAGCACCTTGTAGGTACGGCCCGCAGGAATATAGGAGCGGATCTGTTCGGCATACGCCTTCATGTAGTCGGTGGACGCCACCACCGGGCCGCCATGGTCCTGCAGCTGCTCGGCCACGAAGGACGCGCGCGGCGTTTGCAGTGGATGCAGCAGGTTCCAGCGCTCGGCGTTCTGGCCGTCGCGCGCCAGTTCGTTAAAGCTCGGGCAGCTCCATACATTGGCCGAAACGCCCCACTCTTTTTCCAGCAGTTCCTGGGCGGCAATCGACTCGCGCAGGATGGTGCCAGAACCCAGCAGCTGCACGGTGGGTGCCAGCTTGGCGCCTTCCTTGCACAGGTACATGCCCTTGATGATCTGCTCTTCGGTGCCGGCCTTCAGGCCCGGCATGGCGTAGTTCTCGTTGAGCAGCGTGATGTAGTAATAGATGTTTTCCTGTTTTTCCACCATGCGCTTGAGGCCATGGTGCAGGATCACGCCGACTTCATGGGCAAAGGTCGGGTCGTAGCTGATGCAGTTCGGAATCGTGCCCGCCAGGATATGGCTGTGGCCGTCTTCGTGCTGCAGCCCTTCGCCGTTCAGCGTGGTGCGCCCCGAGGTTCCGCCCAGCAGGAAGCCGCGCGCCTGCATGTCGCCCGCCGCCCAGGCCAGGTCGCCGATGCGCTGGAAACCGAACATCGAGTAGTACACATAAAACGGCACCATGATGCGGTTGTTCGTGCTGTACGACGTGGCCGCCGCAATCCAGCTGCTCATGCCGCCGGCCTCGTTGATGCCTTCCTGCAGAATCTGGCCCTTTTTGTCTTCCTTGTAGTACATGACCTGGTCTTTGTCGACCGGGGTGTACTGCTGGCCGGCCGGGTTGTAGATGCCGATCTGGCGGAACAATCCTTCCATGCCGAAAGTGCGGGCCTCATCGACCAGGATGGGCACCACGCGCGGGCCCAAGGCCTGGTCGCGCAGCAGCTGGGTCAGAAAGCGCACATACGCCTGGGTTGTCGAGATTTCACGGCCTTCGGCGGTGGGTTCGAGCACCGCCTTGAAGGTCTCCAGGGCCGGAACGGTGAAATTTTCATCTGCCTTGGTGCGGCGGTGCGGCAGGTAGCCGCCCAGGGCCTTGCGCCGCTCATGCAGGTATTGCATCTCGGGCGTGTCGTCGGCCGGCTTGTAGAACGGAATTTCGGCCAGCTGGCTGTCGGGAATCGGGATGTTGAAGCGGTCGCGGAACAGCTTGATGTCCTCGTCGCTCAGCTTCTTGGTCTGATGCACGTTGTTCTTGCCTTCGCCGATCTTGCCCATGCCAAAACCCTTGACGGTCTTGATCAAGAGCACGCTGGGCTGGCCGGTGTGGTTGACGGCCGAGTGGAAGGCGGCATACACCTTGCCGGAATCATGGCCGCCCCGGCGCAGGTTCCAGATGTCGTCATCGCTCATCTTGGCGACCATCTCCAGCGTGCGCGGGTCGCGGCCGAAGAAATGCTTGCGCACATAGGCGCCGTCGTTGGCCTTGAACGACTGGTAGTCGCCGTCGTTGCACTCCATCATGATCTTGCGCAGCGCGCCGTCCTTGTCCCTGGCCAGCAGCGCGTCCCAGTTGCTGCCCCAGATCAGCTTGATGACGTTCCAGCCGGCGCCCCGGAAATCGCCTTCGAGCTCCTGGATGATCTTGCCGTTGCCGCGCACCGGGCCGTCAAGGCGCTGCAGGTTGCAGTTGATGACAAACACCAGGTTGTCGAGCTTTTCACGCGCGGCCAGGCCGATGGCGCCCATCGACTCGACTTCGTCCATCTCGCCGTCGCCGCAGAACACCCAGACCTTGCGGTTTTCGGTGTTGGCAATGCCGCGCGCATGCAGGTATTTGAGAAAACGCGCCTGGTAGATCGCCATCAGCGGGCCCAGGCCCATCGACACCGTGGGGAACTGCCAGAAATTGGGCATCAGCTTGGGGTGCGGATAGCTCGACAGGCCCTTGCCATCGACTTCCTGGCGGAAGTTGAGCAGTTGCTCCTCGGTCAAACGGCCCTCCAGGTAGGCACGGGCGTACACGCCGGGCGACACATGGCCCTGGATGT
>JAQGLT010000106.1 GCA_028292745.1 Polaromonas sp.
GGCGAGATGCAGCAGCTGGCCATCGGCGTGGGCGACCTCAAGCGCGTGCTCACCAACGTCAAGACGCGCGGCACCTGGGGTGAGGTGCAGCTCGAGATGCTGCTGGAGCAGGTGCTCACCGCCGACCAGTACGCGAAGAACGTCGAGACGGTGCGCGGCACGAACGCGCGCGTGGAATTCGCGATCAAGCTGCCGGGCGCCGTCGACGGTGGGCCGCCGCTCTGGCTGCCGATCGACGCCAAGTTCCCGAAGGAGCAGTACGAGCGCCTGCTGGAAGCAGCCGAGACGGCCGATGCCGACGGTGTCGCGCGTTTCGGCGCCGAACTGGAACGCGCGGTGCGCCTGGAAGCCAAGACCATCTGCGAAAAGTACGTATCGCCGCCGCAGACGACCGATTTCGCGATCCTGTTCCTCCCGACCGAAGGCCTGTACGCCGAAGTGATGCGGCGGCCTGGTGTGGCCGACGATTTGCAGCGCACGCTGCGGGTGACGATTGCCGGCCCATCGACACTGTCGGCGATCCTGAACAGCCTGCAGATGGGATTTCGCACGCTGGCGCTGGAAAAGCGCTCATCGGAAGTGTGGCAAGTGCTGGGCGCGGTCAAGACCGAGTTCGGCAAATTCGGCGACGTGCTGGCCAAGGTCAAATCGCAGACCGAGACCGTGCTCAATACCCTGAGCAGCGCCGAGCAGCGCAGCCGGGTGATGGGCAAGGCGCTGCGCAATGTGGAGGCGCTGCCGGAAGCCGATGCGGTTCGGCTGATTCCGCTGGATAAAGAACTGGAGCCGGAGTAAGTTGCCCGCGCATCGCCCATGACCCGTGAACTGGCGCGCCTCATCCTGGCGCAGATCTGTCTGCATGCCTGCATGGCCGGCACGCGCCTGGCCGCGCCGCTGCTGGCGCTGCGCGAAGGCTACAGCCCGGCCGCCGTGGGTGTGCTGCTGGCGCTGTTTGCCCTGACGCAGGTGTTTCTGGCACTGCCTGCCGGACGTTTTGTCGACCGCCATGGCCTGCGGCGCCCGGTCAGCTACAGCGTGGTGGCCGCGGTGACCGGCGCCGGTGCCGCGGTGGCGTTTCCAGTGTTTCCCGTGCTGTGCCTGGCCGCACTGCTGACCGGGGGCGCCACCGGCGGTGCGGTCATTGCCCTGCAGCGCCACGTCGGGCGGGCGGCGGATGGTGTCCTGCAACTGCGCCAGGTGTTCAGCTGGCTGGCCATCGGTCCAGCCATTTCCAATTTCATCGGGCCTTTTTCAGCCGGGCTGCTCATTGACCATGCCGGCCCCACGGCAGGCAGCCTCTGGGGCTACCGGGCGGCGTTTTTGCTGATGGCGGTGTTGCCGATCGCCAGCTGGTTCCTGGTGCGGCGAACACGCGAATTGCCACCGCTGGTGGCTGCCAATGACGGCAGCAGGCCCAAAGCCTGGGATCTGCTGCGCGAGCCGATGTTTCGCCGCCTGATGCTGGTGAATTGGTTTCTGTCGTCCTGCTGGGACGTGCATACCTTCGTGGTGCCGGTGCTGGGCTTTGAAAGAGGCATACCGGCCTCGGTGATCGGCTCCATCCTCGGCGCCTTTGCCATGGCTGCCGCGGTCATCCGCATGCTGATGCCGGTTGTGGCGGCGCATCTGAAAGAGTGGAAGGTGCTGGCTGTTTCGATGCTGGCGACCGGGCTGTTGTTTGGCGTTTATCCATTCATGCAATCGGCGCTTGGCATGGGGATCTGCTCGGTCTTGCTAGGCTTTTCGCTCGGCATGGTGCAACCGATGGTGATGAGCATGTTGCACCAGATTACGCCGGAAGCGCGCCATGGCGAAGCGCTTGGGCTGCGGCTGATGGCCATCAATGCATCGAGCGTGGCGATGCCGATGCTGTTCGGATCGGCCGGCGCGCTGGTCGGCATTGCGGGAGTGTTCTGGGCGACCGGGCTGCTGGTGGGCGCCGGTTCGCGGCTGGCCTGGAAGCTCAAAGGCAAGCTCGCCCCTTCGGACAAGGCATCGGGCTGAATGCCGATGCTTCGTTTCAGGGCGCGCCACGGGTCTCAAAGCTCGTAGAAAGTCTTGATGGCGTCCCATGCGGCTTCTGGCTCATCCACATACTTGAACAGCTTGAGGTCGCCCGGCGAGATCGCGCCTTCCTCCAGCATGACCTCGAAGTTGAACAGCCGTTTCCAGTAGTCGCTGCCGAAGAGAATGATCGGCACCGGCTTGGCCTTCTTGGTCTGCACCAGCGTGATGACTTCAAACAACTCGTCCAGCGTGCCAAACCCCCCTGGAAAAGCCACCAGCGCCTTCGCACGCATCATGAAGTGCATCTTGCGCAGGGCAAAGTAATGAAACTTGAAGTTCAGCGATGGTGAGATATAGGGATTGGAGCCTTGCTCATGCGGCAGCACGATGTTGAGCCCCACCGTGAGCGCGCCCATTTCCTGGGCCCCCCGGTTGGCCGCCTCCATGATGCCCGGACCGCCGCCGGTGCAGATGAACAGCTGCTCCGCAGGCGGCCGGGGGTTGCTGTAGGCAGCCACCATGCGCGCGAACAGCCGTGCCTGGTCATAGTAAAAGGCGTTGCGCACATGGCGTTCGGCCAGCGCCACCGAGGCTTCATCGCCGCTTTCCCTGGCCAGCTTGAGTGCCGCCCCGGCCTGCTCGGGCGCGGGAAAGCGGGCACTGCCGAACACCACGATGGTGTTTTCAATGCCCTGCGCCTGTTGTTCGATTTCAGGCTTGAGCATTTCAAGCTGGATGCGAAGCCCGCGGGTTTCGCGCCGGAGCAGGAATTCCGGATCGGCGAAAGCCAGCCGGTTGGCATCCGGGCGCAGCGGCGCCGATTCGGTCGAATGCGCATGCAGTTCTGCCCAGGCGTTGGCCAGGCGGTCTTCTGAGAGGTCGTGTGTTTGTTCCATGGGCCGTTGTTTTGATAAAGGTGTCGGTAAGCACGTACAAGCGCAGCATAAAGCTGTGCAGCCAGCATAAAGCTGTGCAGCCAGCATAAGCTGGACATTGCGGTGAAATGCAAAAAGGCTCCGTCGAGGAGCCTTTTTTCATCAGGAAACCATCTGCCGGTCAGGCAGAAGGCTTAGACCCGCTTGCGGTACTCGCCGGTGCGGGTATCGATTTCAACCACATCGCCCTGGGCCACGAAGATCGGCACGCCGATTTCAAAACCGGTGGCAATCTTGGCCGGCTTGAGCACCTTGCCGGAGGTGTCGCCCTTGACGGCAGGCTCGGTCCAGGTGATCTCGCGCTGCACGCTGGTGGGGACTTCGACCGAAATCGCCTTGCCGTCGTAGAACACGACTTCCAGGTCCATGCCGTCCTGCAGGTAGTTCAGCGAGTCGCCCATGTTTTCGGCTTCGACTTCGTACTGGTTGTAATCGGTGTCCATGCAGACATACATGGGGTCGGCGAAGTAGGAGTAGGTGCATTCCTTCTTGTCCAGGATGACCTGGTCGATTTTGTCGTCGGCCTTGAAAACGACTTCGGTGTTGAAGTTGGCGATCAGGCTTTTGAGCTTCATGCGCACGGTGGCGGAGTTGCGCCCGCCACGGCTGTATTCGGTCTTGAGCACGACCATCGGGTCCTTGCCGTTCATGATGACGTTGCCGGCGCGGATTTCTTGAGCGATTTTCATAGCAGTTTTACTGAAGTTGACTGAGGTGGACCGCAGGGCGTGTGCAGGAGGGTGCAGATTCTGCGGCGGGTGGTACGACCGGTTGAAGGACTGTCTGTTGATGCGTTGCCCCAAGAGGCCGCCCCGCAAAGCCCATGATTTTAGCGGTTTTTTGCCACAAAGCCGCGCAGGCGGCTGCACAGGTCATCCTGCTCCATCAGGCGCGAGCGGACCGCCGCGGCGCAGGCTTGCCACGCCGGCAACTCAGGCACCGGTGGAGCGGCTTCGCTGTCGCCGTTCCAGGCCAGATGAAAGCGCCGAAGCGACGCCGGTGCCTGCAGCATGTCCAGAAAAGCGTCGAGCTTGTCCAGATGGGCGCCGTCGTGCTGTGGATAGATCTGCCAGACGAAGGGTTTTGCGGCCCAAAGCGCGCGTACCACCGAGTCTTCGCCGCGCACGAAATTGAGGTCGCAGGCCCAAAGCAGATGGTCGAAGTCACGCTGCGTCAACAGCGGAAGATATGAAATTGATAGCAAGCTATGCTTGTGGTGATTGCGCAAAAGGCTGATTTCATCATTAAATACTGCTTGAACAGCCTGCCGGGCACGTCCTGCCGCCACCAACAGCCGCACAGGCTCGCCGGCCAGGCCTTTTTGTGCGAACTGCCGCAACAGCCCAGCCAGCGCTGGGGGTTCGTAGCAGAACAGCGAAACTCGTTTTTCGCCTGTCCCGGCAATGCCCTGTTTCGCCAGCCAGGCAGCGCTGTCAAAGCGCGACTGCCGCTCGGCCAGGTCGGGCTCGCGCAGCAGCCCGCCGGTAGCGGGGGTAAAGCCCGGGTAGAAGAACCATTTGAGCCAGCCGGCGGCCGGGCCGCCCTGCACCGGGGAGGGCAGGGCATGGCAGCGTGCCACGTAGGGCTCGGCAGACAGGTATTCCAGGTTGATCCATAAGGGTTTCAGGCCTTTAGCGCAGGCTGTACGTGCGCAAGAAGCTATGAATTCAGGAGCAACCTCGCAGCCGAACGCTTCGATCAGCACCGCGGGGGGGCGCGCCTCAAGCCGCGCCGCGCCCAGGTTGAGCGGGGCATGCCAGGGATGCACCTCAACGCCCTTGCAACCGCCTGGCGCCATCCATTCCAGCGCGGACGCATCGTCCACCCACAGGCGCACGCGCTGGCCACGCGCAGCCAGGTCGGCGGCCAGGCGCCAGCAGACGCCAATGTCCCCAAAGTTGTCGATGACTTTGCAAAAAATGTCCCACTGCAGGCGCTGATTCATGAAAGGATTGTCCACAATACGCGCATCCCGCTTCCCTGACGCCATGACCCAATCCCATCCATTCGATCCTCAACTGCTCAGCGAAGTGGCCGCGCTGCCGCCGCTGCCAGGCGTCTACCGCTACTTTGATGCCGAGGGCGGCGTGCTGTACGTGGGCAAGGCGCGCAACCTGAAAAAGCGCGTCACCAGCTACTTCCAGAAAAACCACGGCGGCACCCGCATCGGCCACATGGTGACCAAAATCGTGCGCATGGAAACCACGGTGGTGCGGTCCGAGGCCGAAGCGCTGCTGTTGGAAAACAACCTCATCAAGACGCTCAACCCGAAATACAACATTCTGTTTCGGGACGACAAGAGCTACCCCTACCTCAAGCTGACCGCCGCCCAGCCCAGGCCCGACAGCGGGGCGCCCTCGGCCGCAAGCTATCCGCGCATTGCCTACTACCGGGGCGCGGTGGAGAAAAAGCACCATTACTTCGGGCCTTATCCCAGCGCCTGGGCGGTCAAGGATTCGATTCTGCTGCTGCAGAAGGTGTTCAGGCTGCGCACCTGCGAAGACACTGTGTTCAACAACCGTACCCGGCCCTGCCTGCTCTACCAGATCAAGCGCTGCTCGGCTCCTTGCGTGGGCAACGTGTCGGAGCAGCAATATGCCCTGGACACCGCCAACGCCGTGCGCTTCCTGGAGGGCCAGACGCAGGAAATCCTGAGCGAGCTTGAAAAGAAAATGCTGGCGCATGCCGACCGGCTGGAGTTCGAGCAGGCCGCCGAGCTGCGCAACCAGATGGCGGCGCTGTCCAAAATCCTGCACCAGCAGTCGATGGAAATCGGCGGCGACAAGGACGTGGACATTCTGGCGGTGAAGGTGCAGGGCGGCAAGGCCTGCGTCAACCTGGCCATGGTGCGCGGCGGCCGCCACCTGGGTGACCGGCCCTATTTCCCCACCCACGTGGAGAACGCCGCCGATGTGGCGGCACTGGATGCCGAACCGGATGCCACCGCCGATCAGTTGCTTCAATTCAAGGAAAAATCGCTGGAATCGCTGGTGCTCGAAGCCTTTATTGCGCAGCACTATATCGATGTCGCGGTGCCGCCGACGCTGGTGGTCAGCGAGCCGGTGGACAAGGATTTGATGAATGCCCTGTCCGAGCAGACCGGCACCCGCGTCAGTGCCATTCATCAGCCGCGCGAGCAGCGGCGCATCTGGCTGGAGATGGCGCAGAAAAATGCCGGCCTGCAACTGGCCCGCCTGCTGGCCGAGCAGGGCTCGCAGCAGGCCCGCACCCGGGCGCTGGCCGAAGCGCTCGAATTGTCCCTGGACAACCTGGACGCGCTGCGCATCGAGTGCTTTGACATTTCGCATACGGCGGGCGAGTCGACGCAGGCCTCTTGCGTGGTGTTCAAGGAGCACAAGATGCAAAACAGCGAATACCGCCGCTACAACATCGAAGGCATCACCCCCGGCGACGACTATGCCGCCATGCGCCAGGTGCTGACCCGCCGCTACACCAAGCTGGCCGAGGCCGCCCGCAATGGCGAGGCAACCCTGCCGGACCTGGTGCTGGTCGATGGCGGCAAGGGCCAGGTGTCGATGGCACGGGAGGTGTTTGAAGAGCTGGGACTGGACCTCGGCCTGATCGCCGGCGTCGAGAAAGGCGAAGGCCGCAAGGTCGGGCTGGAAGAGCTGGTGTTTGCCGATGGACGCGACAAGGTCTACCTGGGGCGCGATTCGGCGGCGCTGATGCTGATTGCCCAGATCCGCGACGAGGCCCACCGCTTCGCCATCACCGGCATGCGTGCCAAGCGGGCCAAGGTGCGGGTCGGCAGCAGCCGGCTGGAAGACATCGCCGGGATTGGCCCGAAGCGCCGGGCCAGCCTGCTGCAGCGCTTTGGCGGGGTGCGCGGCATTGCCTCGGCCAGCGTCGAGGACATCGCCATGGTCGAAGGCATTTCAACCGAACTGGCAGAGGAAATCTACCGCGCCCTGCATTGAGGCAACGCAACCGGGGCAGGGAGGAACTCTTGCAGCGAGATAAACGCTTTTTTGCTGGCTGCCTGCACGGGCATTGAAGATCCGTTGTGTTGCCGCAGGGCGTGGTTTTTTAAGGGCACGCCGGCACCTCGAAAGGCTCCAGCGGTTGCTCATGCCAAAATCACGATCATGTTTTTGACCATCCCCACCCTAATGACCTGGACGCGCATCGTTGCGATTCCGCTGATCGTGGGGGTTTTTTACCTGAACATTCCTGCTGTAGAGCGCAACCTGATTGCGACCGTGATGTTCGTCGTCTTCGCCGCCACCGACTGGCTGGACGGCTACCTGGCCCGCAAGCTGAACCAGGCGTCATCGTTTGGCGCCTTTCTTGATCCGGTGGCCGACAAGTTCCTGGTTTGCGCCTCGCTGCTCGTGCTGGTGCATCTGCAGCGGGCCGATGTGTTTGTCGCGCTCATCATCATCGGCCGAGAGATTGCGATTTCCGCGCTGCGGGAATGGATGGCCCAGATCGGCGCGTCCCGCAGCGTGGCGGTTCACATGCTGGGGAAGGTCAAAACCACGGTGCAGATGATCGCGATTCCCTTCCTGCTGTACGACGGCCGTTTGTTCGGCTTCATCAATACCCCGGTATGGGGCACCTGGCTGATCTGGCTTTCCGCCATTTTGACCGTGTGGTCCATGGTCTACTACCTGCAAAAAGCGATTCCTGAAATTCGCGCGCGGGCCAAATGATTGTTTTGTGAAGGATGGCGGCCTTGCATCCACCGTCATCCTCCAGTGCGCTGATTCGCGCCATGCCCGCTGTGTTCGTGCTGATCTGGAGCACCGGTTTCATCGTTGCGAAATTCGGCCTCCCTTACGCACCCCCGCTGACGTTTCTGGCAATTCGCTATGCCTTGTCCATTGCCTGCTTTATGGTCTGGATTGGTGTCGCGCGGGCGCGCTGGCCGCAGGGACGCCAGCAGTGGCAGCATCTCGCGGTCACCGGCGTGCTGATGCATGCGGGCTACCTGGGCGGCGTCTGGGTGGCCGTGAAAGAGGGCATGGGTTCGGGCTTGACCTCATTGATCGTTGGCCTGCAACCCGTGCTCACCGCGCTTTGGCTTTCATGGGCCGGCTCTAGGGGAACGTCCAGCCCGCCCCATGCGCAGGTCACCCCGAGGCAGTGGGCGGGGCTGGGGCTCGGGCTGGGCGGCCTGCTGCTCGTGGTGGCCCGCAAATTCGGCAGCGGCAGTGAAGTCACGGCCCTTACCCTGGGGTGCGCGGTCTTCGCGCTTTTCAGCATCACCGTGGGAACGCTCTACCAAAAGCATTTTGTGCAGCCGACCGATGTGCGCAGCGCCAATGCCATCCAGTTGGCCGCCGCGCTGCTGGTGACGGTGCCGTTCGCCTTGCTGGAAAGCGAAGCCATCACCTGGAATGGTGAATTCATCGGCTCCATGGCCTGGTCGGTGCTGGCGCTGACGCTGGGGGGGAGTTCCCTGCTGTACCTTCTTATTCAGCGCGGCGCGGCCACGTCGGTGACCAGCCTGCTCTACCTGGTGCCGCCATGCACGGCGGCGATGGCATGGCTGCTGTTCGACGAATCCATCACGCTGGCAACTGTCATCGGCACCGCGCTCACAGCCCTGGGCGTCAGTCTTGTGGTGCGACCTGCAAAACCGAAGCCTGCTTAGTTTTCCAGGGCCTGTCCTGGAAGTGCGCGACCAGGAAGTCGATCAGCAACCGAAGACGCCGGGGCGGGTCGGTGCGAAAGGGCGCCACCCAATGAATGTCGCCTTCAAGCATGGCATAACCGGGCAGCACGCGCACCAGCCGGCCTGATGCCAGCTCGGGTGCAATATCCCACAGGCTGCGCAGCATGATGCCGCGCCCGGTCAGGCACCAGTCGCGTACCAGCTCTCCGGAATTGCTCGACAGCGGGCCACTGACGCGGACCCGCTCTGTTGCACGGGTAGCGGCATTCTTCAGCGTCCAGGTGTCGAACCGCTGTCCGTACGCATTGCCGTTTTCACGCACGATCAGGCATGCATGCGTCTGCAATGCCTCCAGCGCGGGCGGCATGCCGTGCTGCCGTATATAGCCAGGTGCCGCCACCAGCACACGCTGATTGCGTGCCAGTGGCCGGGACACCCACTGCCCCGCCTGCCGGCCCGCAACCTGCCACAGCCAGATGGCCCCGTCGAATCCTTCAGAAACAAGGTCAGGCAGCTGCTCGGTGAGCTGGAGCTGAATTTCAACGCGCGGGTAGCGCGCCTGAAACGTCGCCAGCGCAGGGCCCAGCCACAGGCGTCCAAAACCGAACGTCGCTGCCAGCCGTATCAGACCCGTGGGCTCCGCCTTGCGCTCCTGAAGCTCGGCTTCCAGCGCGCGAAACCCTTGCAGCAGGGCTGCTGCCCGCTCACAGATGGTTTCGCCTTCGGCAGTCGGGCTGACGCGCCGGGTGGTTCGCTGGAAAAGGCGCTGGCCCAGCCGGGCTTCAAGCGCCGCCAGCCTTTTGGTAATGACCGGCGGTGCCGCATCCAGGCTGCGGCCGGCGGCCGCCAAGCTGCCATGCTCGCGTATCGCCACCACCAGTTCGAGATCGCTACGCTCCATTCTTGCCTTGAAAGAAATAATTGGTTGCCAGATTATTACTTGAATAAATGGGCCGTCGTCTGCAAAATCAGCCTCAGCATCTATCGCACGAAACGCCGCATGACCCCTACCCGCAATTTCTTGAAGCCATGGCGCTCATTGCGCATCTTCAGCACCATGACATGGGCATCAGGACCGAGCGGTGTTTGAAAATTTTCAGTCCTTTGATGTTGCTGGCCCGGTTGGCAGGCTGCACACCTTGCGGGGCGGCAAGGGCGCGCCGCTTTTACTGCTTCATGGTCACCCTCAAACGCATGTCATGTGGCACGCCGTGGCAGACGAGCTGGCAAGGTTTTTTACCGTCGTGATGATGGACTTGCGCGGCTATGGGGACTCGGTCCGGGTTGAATGCGATGCCAATCATCTTCCCTATTCAAAACGCGCCATGGCGCTGGATGCATTGGCCGTCATGCGTTATTACGGATTTACGCGGTTCCAGGTGCTGGCGCACGACCGCGGCGCACGGGTTGCGCATCGCCTAGCCGTCGACTATCCCGAGTCCGTTCAGCGATTGTTGCTACTGGATATCGCGCCGACGCTGGCGATGTATGACAACACCTCCGATGCTTTTGCGCGTGCCTACTGGCATTGGTTTTTTCTGATCCAGCCAGAGCCACTCCCGGAAGCCTTGATCGAATCCGACCCGGTGCGTTATGTGCGCACTGTGATGGGCAAGCGGCATGCAGGGCTCGCGGCTTTCGCACCGGCAGCACTGGCCGAATACGAGCGCTGCGCGCAGATTCCAGGTACGGCCATGAGTATTTGCGAAGATTACCGAGCGTCTGCCACCTACGATCTCGAACACGACCGCAGCGACGTCACGCAGGCAAGAAGGCTGATGCAGCCGCTGCGGGTGCTGTGGGCCGAGCACGGAGCCGTTGGCAAATGCTTCGATGTCTTGAAGCTGTGGCGCGAGTGTGCCGCCGAGGTGACAGGCGACAGCCTGCCGTGCGGACACTACATCGCCGAAGTGGCGCCTGCGCTGCTGCTGGCTGAAGCCATTGAATTTTTTAAATCCTAAACCCTACACCCTACACCCAAAGGAACAGTCATGACGGACCACAGCTCAGGAAAAAAAAGAATCGCCGTGATCGCTGGAGACGGTATCGGCAAGGAAGTCATGCCTGAGGGCATTCGCGTACTGCAAGCTGCTGCCACCAAATACGGCATTGATCTGCAATTCGATCACTTCGATTTTTCAAGCTGGGATTATTTCGAACGGCATGGAGAGATGCTGCCCGACGACTGGAAAGACCAGATCGGCAGCCATGACGCAATTTATTTTGGTGCCGTCGGATGGCCCGAGAAAATCGCCGACCATGTATCCCTATGGGGCTCGCTTCTCTTGTTCCGGCGGGAATTTGACCAATACATCAACCTTCGGCCCGCGCGCCTGATGCCCGGCATCATCGCGCCTGTCGTCAGGCGCGACGGCAGTCCGCGACAACCAGGCGAAATTGATTTTTATATCGTTCGTGAAAATACCGAGGGCGAATACTCCAGTATTGGCGGCAGGGCGTTTCCAGGCACCGAGCGGGAGTTTGTGTTGCAGGAATCGGTGTTTACCCGCATTGGCGTTGACCGGGTGCTGAAATTCGCGTTCGAACTCGCCCAGTCACGGCCAAAAAAACATTTGACCAGTGCGACCAAATCCAATGGCATTTCCATCTCAATGCCTTACTGGGACGAACGTGTGGCAGAAATGGCAAAAAATTACCCGGCGATTCAGCTGGACAAGTTTCATATCGACATCCTGACGGCTCATTTTGTTCAGCGGCCCGACTTTTTCGACGTCGTAGTGGCGAGCAACCTTTTCGGCGATATTCTCAGTGACCTGGGGCCTGCCTGCACCGGGACCATCGGTATTGCGCCAAGCGCAAATCTTAATCCGGAGCGCAAGTTTCCATCGCTGTTCGAGCCGGTGCATGGCTCGGCACCTGACATTGCTGGGCGCAATATAGCCAATCCCATCGGTCAGATCTGGTGCGGTGCCATGATGCTTGAATTTTTAGGGCGAAAAGATGCCCATGACGGCATCCTTGCTGCGATTGAAAAAGTGCTCAGCCCGCACAGCGGCGCCCCGCGCACGCCCGATCTGGGTGGTCAAGCCGGAACCACAGACATTGGAAAAGCCGTTGCACAGGCACTGGAGCAACTCTAACGGGCTGTATCGTTTGCGAAAAATTTTTTCCGTTTCATGCTCGACGGCAAGGCCGAAATTCGTCAAAAAAAGCTAGAATTCCGCTCCACAGCTTTTAAAAGCTGCCCTGTATTGACAGCCTGGAAGTCCATGGCTCTAATGGGCATGAAACCAGCCTGTATACCGCTGCTCCTGCATCCGCTTCTGTTGTGCTCCAGGAAATATGTATTAAGCTAAGCAGACTAATTGAAGAAATAACGAGGTGCTTCTTGTGAACAAGACTGAATTGATTGAGCACATTGCAAAAAATGCTGATATTTCCAAGGCTGCGGCAACGCGTGCTCTGGAGTCCACAATTGGTGCGGTTAAGGCTACCCTGAAAAAAGGAGGCTCTGTCTCTCTCGTGGGATTTGGCACTTTTGCGGTGGGCAAACGCGCTGCGCGTACAGGTCGTAACCCGCGTACCGGCGATGCGATTAAAATCAAGGCAGCCAAGGTTCCCAAGTTCCGTCCAGGCAAA
This sequence comes from Polaromonas sp., assembly GCA_028292745.1. Taxonomy (GTDB): domain Bacteria; phylum Pseudomonadota; class Gammaproteobacteria; order Burkholderiales; family Burkholderiaceae_C; genus Polaromonas. Next base: position 12,181 of record JAQGLT010000106.1, read on the forward strand.
GCGCTCAAGGATGCACTGAACTGAAGTCATGTTTTTATAGTGGGGTGCTTAGCTCAGTTGGTAGAGCAGCGCCTTTACACGGCGTAGGTCGGCGGTTCGAGTCCGTCAGCACCCACCACCCACTGAAAAAAAGGCGAACCAGGGTTCGCCTTTTTTGTTTTGCGCCCGGTTTGGGCTGTTGTACAGGAATTTAGAAATGTTTGACTTCATTCGCAAGCACACCAAGTGGACCATGGCATTGTTGTTTTTGCTTATCGTGCCTTCCTTTATTTTGGTTGGCATGAACAACAATCCGACCAGTGACAAAGGTGATGTGGTGGCAAAGGTGGATGGAATAGAAATTACCCGGCCCGAATGGGATCGTGAGCATTTGAAGGAAGTTGACCGCCTGCGTGCGTCAATGCCGACATTGGATGCAAAGCTGCTGGATACGCCCCAGGCACGCTACGCGACGCTGGAGCGCATGGTGCGTGACCGGGTAGCCGCTGTAGCCGCTGAGAAACTCAAGCTTTCCACGAGTGACCAACGACTTGCGCGTGCATTGCAGGACAGCCCGGAGATTGCCGCCTTGCGCCGAGCCGATGGCTCGCTTGACATGGAACGCTATCGCCAATTGCTTGGAGCGCAAGGCATGAGCCCTGAAATGTTCGAGGCAAATGTACGGGCTGATCTTTCCAGTCGCCAAGTGTTGGCTGGTGTGGCGAACAGTGGGTTTGCCCCGGGCGCTGCTGCGGATTTGGCGCTTAATGCTTATTTTGAAAAACGCGAAATTCAGGTTGCCCGATTTAACGCGGCTGATTACGCGGCCAAGCTGAGTCCGACTGATGCCGACTTGGAACAATTTTACAAAGCCAACGAAAAACTGTTTCAGGCACCCGAACAAGCCAGCATTGAATATGTAATGCTTGACTTGGACATAGTGAAGAAAGGCATTGCTGTCAATGAAGCTGATCTGAAAACCTACTACGAACAGAATGCTCAGAAACTAAGCGGTGCCGAGGAGCGCCGTGCAAGCCATATCTTGATTGCGACGCCTAAAACAGCTTCAGCTGAAGAGCGTGAAAAAGCAAAGGTCAAGGCAGAGGAACTGCTGGCAGTGGTTAAGAAATCGCCCGAATCTTTTGCCGAGGTGGCACGCAAAAACTCCCAGGATCCAGGTTCTGCGCCCAACGGCGGGGACCTTGATTTCTTCGCGCGGGGCGCTATGGTCAAGCCATTTGAAGATGCTGCTTTTGGCATGAAAAAGGGTGAAATCAGCGAGGTGGTTGCATCCGACTTTGGTTATCACATCATCAAGCTAGTGGACATCAAAACCCCAACACAGCGTAGTTTTGAAGAAATGCGTCCTGAACTTGAGGAGGATCTGAAAAAGCAGCAGGCCCAGAAGAAGTTTTCTGAAGCTGCGGAGGCTTTTTCAAATGGTGTGTATGAACAGTCGGATAGTCTTAAGCCTGTGGCCGAACGTTTAAAACTCGATATCAAGACAGCAAGCAACGTTACGCGCCAACCGGGCGCAGGCGTAACAGGAGTTCTAGCCAATCCCAAATTTCTCAATGCGATTTTTTCGCCTGATTCCATCGAGAAAAAACGCAATACAGAAGCTGTTGAAGTGGGACCAAACCAGCTGGTATCTGGCCGAGTGGTGCAGTACACCCCTGCGCGTACTCAGACTTTGGCTGATGTAAAAGACAATGTACGTCAACAATGGCTTGCTCAACAAGGTGCGGAAGAAGCGCGCAAGGATGGCATGGCCAAACTGGCCGCATGGAAGACTGCACCTGCCTCTGCTACGCTGAGCGCACCTATTTTGGTTTCTCGTGAACAGAACCAACAATTACCTGCGCAGGTTGTTGATGCTTCACTACGTGCAGATACAAGTGCCTTGCCGTCTTTGTTGGGCGTTGACTTAGGTATGCAAGGCTACGCCGTTGTGAAAGTTAATAAGGTGGTGCCGCGCGAAGCACCTCTTGAGGCTGCTGCCAAGCAGGAGCGTAGTCAGTACAGCCAGTGGTGGTCAGCCGCAGAGGCTTTTGCTTATTACGCTGGCTTAAAAGAACGCTTCAAGGCAGAGATTTTGGTGGCCACCCCAGCAGTTGCCAAGGTAAATGCTGAAGCCAGCGTAAAGCAATAATTTATGATGGCTTTGGCGATATAATCTCTTTCTTCGGTGGCTGTAGCTCAGTTGGTAGAGTCCAGGATTGTGATTCCTGTTGTCGCGGGTTCGAGACCCGTCAGCCACCCAAAGAATTTCAAATAGTCAGGCAAGTCAGTTAGCCCAGTTCAACGAACTGGGCTTTTTGCTTTCCAGGGTTGATTTCGGCGCCGTACAGATTTAGCAGGTCAACGCAGG
>JAQGLT010000107.1 GCA_028292745.1 Polaromonas sp.
TCATGGTGGCCTTCAACATCACCGACGAAACCGACGCGATGAAGCGCCACGCCGACCTGGTCGAGCGCGAAGGCGGCAGCTGCGTCATGGCCAGCCTGAACTGGTGCGGCTTTTCCGCGCTGCAAACCTTGCGCCGCCACACCGGCCTGGCGCTGCACGGCCACCGCAACGGCTACGGCGCACTGTCGCGCCATCCGCTGCTCGGCATGTCCTTCCAGGCCTACCAGACGCTGTGGCGGCTGGCCGGCGTGGACCACATGCATGTGCATGGCCTGCAAGGCAAGTTCTCGCAGCCCGACGCGGAGGTCATCGCCTCGGCGCACGACTGCTACACGCCGCTGGCCGACGGCGTGGACGACCGCGTCATGCCGGCGTTTTCATCGGGCCAGTGGGCCGGCACCGTGCCCGCCACCTGGGCCGCTGTGCAGAACGACGACCTGCTGTTCATGTCCGGCGGCGGCATTCTGGCGCACCCGGGCGGGCCGGCCGCCGGCGTAGCCAGCATCCGCCAGGCCTGGGCGGCGGCGCGCGAAGGCGTGGGGCTGGGCGACTACGCGCGCCAAGCGCCCGAGCTGGCCGCCGCACTGGCATTTTTTGGCAAATAAGGCAATGACCATGGAGCCTGCCAATGTCCTGAAAATCGCGTTCTACGGCGACGACTTCACCGGCGCCACCGACACGCTGGCCACTGCCGCCCAGGCCGGCCTGCGCAGCCTGCTGTTTCTGGGCCTGCCGACGCCCGCGCAACTGGCGCGCGCCGGGCCACTGGACTGTCTGGGCATTGCCGGCGCCGCCCGGTCCATGACGCCTGAGGAAATGCAGGCCGAACTCGAACCGGTCGGCCGCTTGTTCGCCCAACTCGACGCGCCGGTCATGCACTACAAGACGTGCTCGACCTTCGACAGCGCGTCGCATGTCGGCAGCATTGGCGCGGCCATCGGCATCCTGCAGCCGCATGCCGGCAACCCGCTGGTGGCTATTGTCGGCGGCCAGCCCAATTTGCGCCGGTTCTGCGTGTTCGGCAACCTGTTCGCAGCGGCCGACGGCGACATCTGCCGCATTGACCGCCACCCGACCATGCGCCAGCACCCTGTCACGCCGATGCACGAGGCGGACTTGCGGCTGCACCTGGCGCGGCAGGGTCTAGCCGATGTGCGCTCCATCAACTACCCCGACTATGAACGGGGTGATGACGCGCTGGACCTTCAACTGGACGCGCTGCTGCGCGAGCCACCTGACGCCGTGGTGTTCGACATTGCCGAAGCCACACACCTGGCGCCTGTCGGCCGGCTGATTTGGCAGCAGGCGCAGCGCCAGCGGCTGTTGGCGGCCGGGCCGAGCAGCGTGGTGCAAGCGCTAGCAGCACACTGGAAAAACGCAGCCCTGCAGCACGAAATCACGATTGCCCCGGCTAAGGGACCGGTGCTCGTGCTGGCCGGCAGTATGTCGCCAATGACGACGCGCCAGGTCGCAGCGGCCACGTCCTACGAACACCTGCTGCTTGATGCGGCGCGCCTGCCGCAGGATGCGTCTTACCGCGACCAGATGGCCCGCCAGATTGCCGCGCAGCTGGGCCAGGGCGCCCATGTGCTGGCCTGCACCACATCGGTCGATGGCGCGCAGACCCAGCAAGGCGATAGGGTGGGCGGCCGAGCGCTGGCGCAGGCCTGCGGCAGCTTGCTCGCGCAAGTCCTCGACACGACACCATTGCGCCGCCTGGGCATTGCCGGCGGCGACACCTCGAGCCATGCTGTGCAGGCGCTTGATGCCTGGGGCCTCTCCTACCAGGCCCAACTTGCGCCCGGCGTGGCCTTGTGCCAGCTGCACAGTGACAACGCGTCGCTCGATGGACTGGAAATTATGCTCAAGGGTGGGCAGATGGGCTCAGATAACTTGTTCGAGAAACTGTTACAAGGAATAGCGTAAGCCCGGCATATTTCCGTGCAGTCCGAGGTACATGCAGAACTGAACGCCCAGGAATCTTGACGTTCTCCAGCAGCACAGCGCCCGCAAGCACTGTTGGCATGAGCCCCGGAGCAACTCCCGCTAATAAGCTTGCCGCTGGGTATGGATGCATTGGGTACGCGGCCTAATCAAGCCAGGGACATAGCGCCTTGAAAGACGGATCAGCATTTTGAATGGCCGGGGATTGGCATTCACACCAGAGACTGGGCCTATGCAGACAAGAAGGGCATCATCTTGATGAATCGGCATCACGTGCCCGTAAAGCAAACCGATTTTTCGCGCATTTTCTTTTATTTTTTGATGAAAAATGGCTGTAGCGCTTTCCCCTCTTGCGCTGTCCGCTATTGAATTAATAGTATTTTTTCTCTGCACAGGCTGGCAGCCCGGGAGTTTCGAGGCGCCCGACAATAAATCTTTTTGCTATAAATTCAATAGCTTATTACGCACGATGGCCGTGCGCCGGAGGCAGTTTTTATACTTAAATTCCAATGTCTGCAGCCAACCCTTGTGGATCGACTTCAACTTCGACTTTGCAGCTCCTGGCCATAGCATTTCCTCGAACCCGACCGTTTGCAAAGGCTTTGGAAGGTCAAAGCGCGCATTTGGCTTCTTCTTCAAAAGAATTTCGCGGCTGAAGGCTTTGCACCGATTCGCGATAACGTTCACCCCATGCCTGCGTGCCATTGGCGCTGACGCCCACGCGCCGCAGCAAGCCGTCGGCCAGGCCGTAGACTAGGCCATGCACCTCAACCCGCTGGCCCCGATGCCAGGCGCGTCGCAGGGTGGTGGTCCGGCAGACGTTGGCCACTTGCTCGATCACGTTCAATTCGCACAGGCGCGTGCTTCGCTCGGTGTCGTTGGCCATGCCGTCAAGCTGGTCGGCATGCTTGTGCGCAATGTCCTCGACATGGCGCAGCCAGTTGTCCGCAAGGCCGACCGACCGCTGCTCCACGACCGCCTGCACGCCACCGCAGCCGTAGTGGCCGACCACCATGACGTGCTCGACTCTCAAGACTTCGACCGCAAACTGGATGACCGACAGGCAGTTCAGGTCTGAATTGACGACCAGGTTGGCGATGTTGCGGTGCACGAAGACCTCGCCGGGCTGCAGGCCCAGAATTTCGTTGGCCGAAACGCGGCTGTCCGAGCAGCCGATCCACAGGTAGCGCGGCGCCTGCTGCCGCGCCAGCCGGGTGAAGTACGCCGGGTCATCGGCCACGCGCTGCGCCGACCAGGCTTTGTTGTTGGCAAATAGACCGTCGAGGCTGCACATGGCGCTGCTTCCCGTGACCTGTTACAGCGTCTCGGCGTACAGCTCACGCCCGACCAGCATGCGGCGGATCTCGCTGGTGCCCGCGCCGATCTCGTAGAGCTTGGCGTCGCGCCAGAGCCGCCCAACCGGGTATTCATTGATGTAGCCGTTGCCGCCCAGGGTCTGGATGGCTTCGCCGGCCATCCAGGTGGCTTTTTCGGCCAGGTACAAGATAGCGCCGGCCGCGTCCTTGCGCAGCGCGCGGGCATGGTCGGCGCGGTCGCACGCCTGGCCCAGCGCGTAGCCGTAGGCGCGGCATGCCTGCCAGGTGGTGTACATGTCGGCCATCTTGCCCTGTATGAGCTGGAACTCGCCGATGCTCTGGCCGAACTGCTTGCGGTCGTGGGTGTACGGCAGCACCGCGTCCATGCAAGCCGCCATGATGCCCAGCGGGCCGCCGCACAGCACGGCGCGCTCGTAGTCCAGGCCGGACATCAGCACCTTGACGCCGCCGCCCTCTAGACCGAGCACGTTCTCAAGAGGCACTTCACAGTCTTCAAAGAAAACCGGGTAGGTGTTCGAGCCGCGCATGCCGAGCTTGTCGAGCTTGGTGCCGAAGGACAGGCCCTTCAGGCCGTCCTGGCCTTTTTCGATGATGAAGGCGGTGATGCCGCGTGGGCCGGCGTCTACGTCGGTCTTGGCGTACACGACCAGGGTGTCGGCATCGCCGCCATTGGTGATCCACATCTTCGAGCCGTTAAGCACGTAGCGGCCCTCCTTCTTCTCGGCCCTGAGCTTCATGCTGACCACGTCCGAGCCCGCATTGGGCTCGCTCATTGCCAGGGCGCCGACATGTTCGCCGCTCACCAGCCTGGGTAGGTACTTGCGTTTTTGCGCTTCGTTGCCGTTGCGGTGAATCTGGTTGACGCATAGGTTGGAATGCGCGCCGTACGACAGGCCAACAGATGCCGACGCGCGTGAAACCTCCTCCATCGCCACCATGTGCGCCAGGTAACCCAGGCTGGTGCCGCCGTATTCTTCGCTCACGGTCATGCCGTGCAGGCCCAGGTCGCCGAGCTTTTTCCACAGGTCGGCGGGAAACAGGTTGCCCTGGTCAATCGCGGCAGCGCGCGGCGCGATTTCCGCAGCGGCGAAACTTTGCACGGTGTCGCGCAGCATCTCGATGGTGTCGCCCAGGTCGAAGGTGAGGCCGGGTAAATGGTTCATGGGGGTCTCCGTTGTGGTTATGGATCGGGTTTGCAAATGGTCTTAGGCCACTGCGCGCTCTGGCAGTGACGCAGGCTGCTGGACGGCAAATTCTTTCAGCAGCTGGGCTTGGCGAGTGGCTGCAGCACGCTCGTTGTTTTCTTTGACATGCCCATAGCCACGCGCGCTTTGGGGTAGGCGCGCCAGTTCCAGGGCGGTTTTTGTATTGCCCGGCGTGATTTCGTTCGCTACCTTGCGCATCAGCGTCTCGAATTCACCGATGGTGGCACGTTCGTGACGGCGCTCGGCCGTGTAGCCAAAGATGTCCAGCGGCGTGCCGCGCAGGCCCTTGGCCTTGGCCAGAAATTTGTAAGCCGTTGCCACCCATGGCCCGTAAGCGCTTTTCACTAGCTGGCCATTCGAATCGCGCCTGGACAGCAGGGGCGGCGCCAGATGGAAACGCAGCTTGTAGTCGCCTTCGAACTGCTGGCCGATGCGCTCGAAGAAACCAGTGTCGACATACAGGCGTGCCACCTCGTATTCATCCTTGTAGGCCATCAGCTTGTACAGGCTCACGGCGACTTCTCGGGCCAGCCGGTCGCTGCCGGTGCGCTGCTTTTCGGTCGCGGCAATCTGGCGCACCACCGCTTCAAAACGTTGGGCATAGGCTTTGTTCTGGTAGCCAGTCAAGCGCTGGATGCGGTCGGCTATCAAGGTTTCGAGCGGCTGCGTGCGCGCCGGCATCAGGATCACCTGTCCGGGCTTGTCCAGGCCGGCCGCCATGCGCACCTTGCCCAGGTCCAGCGCCGCTTGGCGTCCCCAGGCAAAGGCGGCCTTGTTCATGGCGATGGCGGCGCCGTTCAGCTCGATGGCCCGCATCAAGGAAGCCTCTTGCAGCGGAATCCAGCCCTTTTGCCAGGTGTAGCCCAGCAGGAAGACGTTGGTCGCGACGGCGTCGCCCATCAGCGCGGTGGCGATTGCGCTGGCGTTGAGCGATTCGGTTTGCAGCGTCGCCTCGCTGACCCGTTGCAACATGCCTTCGGGCGAAGTCTGCCAGTCGGGGTTCTGGGTAAAGGCTCCGGTCGGTGCCACGTCCAGGTTAACCACCGTGCAGGTTCGGTCGGTGGACATGGTACCCAGCGCTTCCTTGGCCGCAGCCACCATCAGGTCGCAGCCCACCACCACGTCGGCCTGGCGCGATGCGACACGGGCCGCATGCAGTCCGGCCGGCGTGGCGGCCAGGCGCACGTTGGACATGACCGCGCCACCTTTTTGCGCCAGGCCCGCCATGTCCAGCACGAGAACGCCTTTGCCTTCCAGGTGCGCAGCCATGCCCATCAGTGCGCCGATGGTCACCACGCCGGTGCCGCCGACGCCGGTGATCACCACATTGCAGGGCTCATCCAGGCGGGGCAGCACTGGCATCGGCAAGCCTTGCGGGGGTGCGGCCTTGGCTTTGGACGGCTTGCGCAATGCGCCACCCTCAACGGTGACAAAGCTCGGGCAAAACCCCTTCACGCAGGAGTAGTCCTTGTTGCACGAACTCTGGTCGATGATGCGCTTGCGGCCCAGCGGGGTTTCCAGCGGCAGGATCGAGACGCAGTTGGACTGCACGCCGCAGTCTCCGCAGCCTTCGCACACCTCCTCGTTGATGACCACGCGCTTAGGGGGATCGACCAGTTCCTTGCGCTTGCGACGGCGGCGCTTTTCGGCCGCGCAGACCTGCGCATAGACGATGACGGACACGCCCTTCTTTTGCCGCAAGCTCTTTTGCAACTCGTCCATGCCGTCGCGGTGGCTGATGGGAATGCCGGCCGGCACCCCGGCCATGCCTTGATACAGGTCGGGCTCATCGGTCACCAGGTAGATGTGCTCTACGCCTTCGGCGGCCACCTGCTGAAGAATCTGCGGCACGGTGGGCGCGCCTTCAACCGGCTGGCCGCCCGTCATGGCGACCGCGTCATTGACCAAAATTTTGTAGGTGATGTTGACGCCGGCCGCCTTGGACGCGCGGATCGCCAACGAGCCCGAGTGCATGTAGGTGCCATCGCCCAGGTTGGCAAAGATGTGCTCAGTGCCGGTGAAATGCGACTGCCCGATCCACGACACGCCTTCGCCGCCCATCTGGGTGAAGGTCTCGGTGCTGCGGTCCATCCACTGAGCCATGTAGTGGCAGCCAATGCCAGCCACGGCGCGCGAGCCTTCGGGTACTTTGGTCGAGGTGTTATGCGGGCAGCCGGAGCAGAAGTACGGCAGGCGCTGCTCCGAGCCCTTTTCAGCACGGGTAAAGCCGTCCGCAGCCTGACACTCGATCAGGTAGCCGCGGCCTTTATCGCCCAAATAGCCGACGCCCAGCACCTTGGCAATGCGAGCGGCCATCACGTTGGCAATCGCTGCCGGCGTCAACTCGCCGTTGGGCGAAAGCAAAATTCCGCCGTGTGGCACCTGTACCCATTCGCCGGTTTCATCGTACTTGCCGACCACACGCGGGCGCGAAGCGATGGGCGCGTTGTAGAGCTGCTCCTTGATCTGGTATTCGATGATCTGGCGCTTTTCCTCGACCACCAATATCTCGTCCAGGCCGTCGGCGAATTCCCGGATGCACTGCGGCTCAAGCGGCCATGACACGCCGATCTTGAGAAGGCGCAGGCCCATGGCCGCAGCGCCGTCCTCGTCGATGCCCATCATCGCCAGCGCCTCGCGCACATCGAGGTAGCTCTTGCCGGTGGTCACGATGCCGAGCTTGGCGCTGGGCGCGCTCCAGTCCTGGCGGTTGAGCTTATTTAAGCGCACATAGTCAAGCAGCGCATACAGCCGCTCGCGCTGCAAGCGGTTTTCCTGCTCCAGCGGCGGATCGGGCCAGCGGATGTGAAAGCCATCGGCCGGGATTGGGTAGGTATCTGGAATCCTGATCTCGACCGCCATCGGGTCGATCTCGAACGAGGACGAGGACTCGATGGTGTCGCTGATCGACTTGAAGCCGACCCAGCAGCCCGAGTAGCGCGACATGGCGTAGCCGTGCAGGCCGAACTCGATGAACTCGCGCACGCCCGAGGGGTTCATCACCGGAATCATCGCCGCGATGAAGGCATGCTCGCTCTGGTGCGGCAGGCTCGACGACTTGCAGGAATGGTCGTCGCCGGCAATCAGGAGCACGCCGCCGTGCTTGGCGCAGCCGGCAATGTTGC
>JAQGLT010000126.1 GCA_028292745.1 Polaromonas sp.
CCCGACGAACAAGGTGCGCTTCATCACCGCCGCCAGCCTGTTCGACGGGCACGACGCGGCCATCAACAGCATGCGGCGCATCCTGCAGGGCATGGGTGCGGAAGTCGTTCACCTGGGCCACAACCGCAGCGTCGAGGAGGTGGTCGCGGCCGCGCTGCAGGAAGACGCCCAGGGCATTGCCATCAGCTCCTACCAGGGCGGGCATGTGGAGTATTTCAAGTACATGGTCGATCTGCTCAAGAGCCGGGGCGGCGAGCACATTCAGGTGTTCGGCGGCGGCGGCGGCGTGATCGTGGCGCCGGAAATCCGCGAACTCCATGCCTATGGCGTGGCGCACATCTTCAGCCCCGAGGACGGCCAGCGCATGGGCCTGGCCGGCATGATCGGCGAGATGGTGATGCGCTGCGACAAGGACCTGACCGGCTTCGCGCCCACCAGTGTCGAGGCGATCCAGGGCCATGGCGAGATGGCCTGGCGCGCACTGGCCCAGCTGATCACCGCTTTTGAAAATGGCAAGGCAAATGAGGCGCTGGCGCAGGCGGTACGTAGCCAAGCTGCTACTAAAAAAATACCAGTGCTGGGCATCACCGGCACCGGTGGCGCGGGCAAGTCGTCGCTCACCGACGAGCTGATCCGCCGCCTGCGGCTCGACCAGGATGACAGTTTGCGCATCGCCGTCATCAGCATCGACCCGTCGCGGCGCAAGAGCGGCGGCGCGCTGCTGGGCGACCGCATCCGCATGAACGCGATCAACCCCTGGTCGAGCGGCCAGCGGGTGTTCATGCGAAGCCTGGCCACGCGCGACTTCGGCTCGGAGATCAGCCAGGCGCTGCCCGACGTGATTGCCGCCTGCAAGGCTGCCGGCTTTGACCTGATCATTGTGGAAACCTCGGGCATCGGCCAGGGCGACGCCGCCATCGTGCCGCATGTCGACGTGCCGATGTACGTGATGACGCCCGAGTTCGGCGCGGCCAGCCAGCTGGAGAAAATCGACATGCTCGACTTTGCCGAGTTCGTCGCCATCAACAAGTTCGACCGCAAGGGCGCGCTCGATGCGCTGCGCGACGTGTCCAAGCAGGTGCAGCGCAACCAGGAGGCCTGGACCCTGCCTGCCGACCAGATGCCGGTGTTCGGCACCATGGCCGCGCGCTTCAACGACGACGGCGTGACCGCGCTCTACCAGGCGCTGAAAACCCGGCTCGGCGCGCTGGGCTTGAGCCTGAAGGACGGCACGCTGCCGAAGGCCCTGGTGCGCCACAGCACCAACCAGACGCCGGTCGTGCCCGCTGCGCGCGCGCGCTACCTGGCCGAGATCGCCGACACGGTGCGCGGCTACAAAAAGCGCGGCCGCGAGCAGGCCCGGCTGGCGCGGGAAATCCAGCAGCTGCGCGCCGCCGCCGCCATGCTCACGGCGGGCAAACCCGACCGTGCGCAGGCCGCCGAAGCCGCCATTGACCTGGCCGTGGAGCGCGAGCAGCGCCAGGAGCCATCGGCCAGGAAACTGCTCACCCAATGGCCCGAGATGCAAAAAGCCTACGCGGGCGACGAGTACGTGGTCAAAATCCGCGACAAGGAAATCCGCACCCAGCTGACCAGCAAATCCCTCTCAGGCACCACCATCCGCAAGGTCTGCCTGCCGACCTACGAAGACCACGGTGAGATTTTGAAGTGGCTGATCCTGGACAACGTGCCCGGCAGCTACCCCTACACCGCCGGCACCTTCGCCTTCAAGCGCGAGGGCGAGGACCCGACCCGCATGTTCGCCGGCGAGGGCGACGCGTTTCGCACCAACACCCGCTTCAAGCTGCTGAGCGCCGGCATGGCGGCCAAGCGGCTCTCGACCGCTTTTGACTCGGTCACGCTCTACGGCAACGACCCGCACCTGCGGCCCGACATCTACGGCAAGGTCGGCAACTCGGGCGTGTCGATTGCCACGCTGGACGACATGAAAGTTCTGTACGACGGGTTCGACCTGTGCAGCCCGACCACCAGCGTCAGCATGACTATCAACGGCCCGGCGCCCAGCATCCTGGCGATGTTCATGAACACCGCCATCGACCAGAACCTGGACAAGTTCAAGGCCGAGAACGGACGCGAGCCCACCGACACCGAAACGCTGAAGATCCGCGAATGGGTGCAGGCCAACGTGCGCGGCACGGTGCAGGCTGACATCCTGAAGGAAGACCAGGGCCAGAACACCTGCATCTTCAGCACAGAGTTCAGCCTGAAGGTGATGGGCGACATCGCCGAGTATTTCGTGCACCACAACGTGCGCAACTTCTACAGCGTCTCGATCAGCGGCTACCACATCGCCGAGGCCGGCGCCAACCCGATCAGCCAGCTGGCCTTCACGCTCTCCAACGGCTTCACCTTCGTCGAGGCCTATCTGGCGCGCGGCATGCACATCGACGACTTCGCGCCCAACCTGAGCTTTTTCTTCAGCAACGGCATGGACCCGGAATACACCGTGATGGGCCGGGTGGCGCGGCGCATCTGGGCGGTGGCGATGAAGGAGAAATACGGCGCGAACGAACGGTCGCAAAAACTGAAATACCACATCCAGACCTCGGGCCGCAGCCTGCATGCGCAGGAAATCCAGTTCAATGACATCCGCACCACGCTGCAGGCCTTGATTGCCATCTACGACAACTGCAATTCGCTGCACACCAACGCGTTCGACGAGGCCATCACCACCCCGACCGAGGACAGTGTGCGCCGGGCCATGGCGATCCAGCTCATCATCAACCGCGAATGGGGCCTGGCCAAGAACGAAAACCCGAGCCAGGGCGCGTTTGTCATCGAGGAGCTGACCGAGCTGGTCGAGGAAGCGGTGCTGGCCGAATTCGCTGCGATTGCCGACCGGGGCGGCGTGCTCGGCGCCATGGAAACCGGCTACCAGCGCGGCCGCATCCAGGACGAGTCGATGCACTACGAGATGCTCAAGCACACCGGCGAGTTGCCCATCATCGGCGTCAACACCTTTCGCAACCCGCATGGCGACGCCGTGCAGGACAAGCTGGAGCTGGCCCGCTCGACCGACGAGGAAAAGCAGGGCCAGTTAAGGCGGCTGGACGACTTTCACGCCCGCCATGCTGCCGAATCGCCCGCCATGCTCAAGCGCCTGCAGCAGGCGGTCATTGAAAACCGCAATGTGTTCGAGGTGCTGATGGACGCGGTGCGGGTGTGCTCGCTGGGACAGATCACCCATGCGCTGTTCGAGGTCGGCGGGCAGTACCGGCGCAACATGTAGCGGCACGCGTCCGGGAAGGCCAGAACGAAACTGCGCCGCCCAAAAAGAAACCCGAAGCCCCTTGGCGCATGGCGCCCTGGGAATTCGGGTTTCTTTTTGGCGGAGCCAAGCGCTCCGCCCAGGCCGGCTTAGCCGCCTTGCTGGGGACGCTTGCCGGGGTTTTTCTTGCTGCGGGTGTGTGAACCGCGCTCAAGGCTGACCTTCTGGCCGCGGCCGGTGGTGGTGGTGTAGCCATTGGGGGGGATAGGCTTGGGGGCGCAGATGTCGGCCTCGACTCTGATTTTCTTGGGCATGAAAGACTCCGGGTTGAAAAAGGGCTGAACTGCGGATTTTAAGCCACAGCGCATGCATCACGATGCCTTGATGGCTTTACCAGGGCCGGCCGCATCCTGCGGGGCGGCTGCGCCCGGCTTGCCGGCATTACTCGACGGTCGCGCCGGATGCCTGCACGATGCCTTTCCATTTCTGGTAATCGGTCTTGAGCAGGGTTGAAAACTGCTCGGACGTCATGTTCTGCGTTTCCGCGCCCTGGGCATTGATGGCAACCTTCATATCGGCCGTGCCGAGCAGCTTGTTGACTTCGGCATTGACGACAGCCACTGTTTCCTTGGGCGTGCCCGCCGGCATGAACAGGCCGTACCAGGTGCTGACGTCAAAGTCCTTGTAGCCCAGTTCGGCGACCGTGGGCACATCTGGCAGCGAGGTGCTGCGGCGCGCCGACGTGACGGCCAGCGTGCGCAGCTTGCCGGCCTTGATCTGGCCGATGGCCGACGGCAGGGACGACACCATCAGGTCGACGTTGCCGGCCAGCACATCCATCATGGCCGGGTTGGAGCCTTTGTAGGGGATGTGGCGCAGCTTGATGCCGGCGGCGGTGTTGAAGATTTCGCCGGCCAGGTGAATCGTCGTGCCGTTGCCCGGCGAACCGTAGGTGATCTGGTCCGGCGCGGCCTTGGCGGCGGCCACCACATCGGCCAGGGTCTTGAAGCGCGAGTTGACGCTGGTGACGATGACGACTGGCGTGTAGGCCACGTGCGCGACGGCGACCAGGTCCTTGATCGGGTCATAGCTCAGGTTTTTATACAGCCACGGCGCGACCACCATGTTGTCTTTCTGGCCCATGACCATCTCGTAGCCGGAGGGCGCGGCGCGCGCGGCCTCGGCTATGCCAATGGTGCCACCTGCACCGCCCCGGTTGTCAGGGATGACTGTCCATTTGCTGACCTCGGTCAGCTTGTTGGCGACCAGGCGCGACAAGATGTCGGTGCCGCCGCCCGGCGGGAAGGGCACGATGAGGCGGATCGGTTTGGCCGGGTAGGGTTGTGCCTGCACGGCGGCAAGCGCGCATGCGAGGAAAAGGAAGGAAAAAAGCTTTTTGAACATGAGGGGCTCCTTTTGGGCTTGCAGGCTGGCAAGGTACAGCTGAAAGGCCGGGGTCGAGTTGCGGACAGCGCAATCCCCTGCATTCTAGGGGCCGGATCAGCGTCCGCCATTTATGGATAGCCCTTGCTCCTGCGCCAGACCCTCTCGTTCAGCGATGACCCTCCCCTTGGCATGCACGGCAGGCAATCGCTATCCGAGAGCCCCTGGCCCATCTTTCAAGCGCTGCCACAGGGCCAAAAAATTTCCATTACGAAAAACTACCTAAGGGTCTTACCCGGTGGCGTTGAGCACGGCGCATGACTAGGATTGCCCCCTGAGCTTCACGAGGCGATTGCACTGCTGCACGCGCCAGTTTTTGGAAGCCCAACAACCTGCCGGAGAGCGAATTTGCCAGAGGAGTTCATACTTGAGACGCGGGGCCTGACCAGGGAGTTCAAGGGGTTCGTGGCGGTCAACAACGTGGAGCTGAAGGTCAAGCGCGGGCACATCCACG
>JAQGLT010000016.1 GCA_028292745.1 Polaromonas sp.
GCTCGTACGCGCCCGAGTTCCCCTTGTTCGGCGGCCAGAACATCTGGAAGGCGGTGCCCAACGTGATCGGGGCGCTGGACCAGGCGGGCCGCCTGCTGACCACCGAGAACATCACCCACAGCTACCCGCACTGCTGGCGCCACAAGACGCCGGTGATCTACCGCGCCGCCGCCCAGTGGTTCATCCGCATGGACGCCGAAACGGCAGGAACCCAAGGCGTGTTCGCCAGCGACAAGGCCGAAAAGACGTTGCGCCAGCTGGCGCTTGCCGCCATCGACGAAACCAGTTTTTACCCCGAAAACGGCAAGCTGCGCCTGCAAAGCATGATTGCCGGCCGGCCCGACTGGTGCATCAGCCGCCAGCGCAACTGGGGCGTTCCCCTGCCCTTCTTCATCCACACCGCCACCGGCGAGCTGCACCCGCGCACGATGGAAATCATCGACCAGGCGGCCGACCTGGTGCAGGCCGGCGGCATCGAGGCCTGGAGCAAGGCCAGCGCCGAATCGATCATCGGCCTGGACGCGCCGGACTACCTCAAGAGCACCGACATCCTCGACGTCTGGTTCGACTCGGGCACCACGCACGACCATGTGCTGCGCCACAGCCACGCGGCGCAGTCGGCCTGGCCGGCGGACCTGTACCTGGAGGGCCATGACCAGCACCGCGGCTGGTTTCATTCCTCGCTGCTCACCGCCTGCGCCATGTACGACCATGCGCCGTACAAGGGCCTGCTGACCCACGGCTTCACGGTCGATGGCAAGGGCCGCAAGATGAGCAAGAGCGAAGGCAACGTGGTGGCGCCGCAGGCGGTCAGCGGCAAGCTGGGCGCCGAGATCATCCGCCTGTGGTGCGCCTCGACCGATTATTCGGGCGACCTGGCCATTGACGACAAGATCCTGGCGCGGGTGGTCGATGCCTACCGCCGCATCCGCAACACCTTGCGCTTCCTGATGGCCAACGTGAGCGATTTCGATCCGGCCGTGGACGCCGTGCCTTTCGACGAGATGCTGGAGATCGACCGCTATGCCCTCAGCCGCGCAGCGCAGCTGCAGGCCGACATCCTGGCCCACTACGAGGTCTATGAATTCCACCCGGTGGTGTCCAAGCTGCAGATTTACTGCAGTGAAGACCTGGGCTCTTTCTACCTCGACATCTTGAAAGACCGGCTCTACACCACCGGCCCGAAGTCGCTGGTGCGGCGCAGCGCGCAAACCGCGCTGCACGCGATCACGCATGCGATGCTGCGCTGGATGGCGCCTTTCTTGAGCTTCACCGCCGAGGAAGCCTGGAAGATTTTTGGCGCGTCCGAGTCGATCTTCATCGAAACCTACGCCGACCTGGCCTCGCCCGATGAGGCGCTGCTGGCCAAATGGTCGCGCATTCGAGAGCTGCGCGACGTGGTGAACAAGGACATCGAGGCCCTGCGCGCCGACGGCAAGGTGGGTTCGTCGCTGCAGGCCAACGTGGCGCTGCAAGTCGGCGCCGACGACCATGCGCTGCTGGCCAGCCTGGGCGGGGACCTGAAGTTCGTCTTCATCACATCTGCTATTGAATTAATAGCTGGAAGCTCAGTACAGGCAAGCGTTAGCACCAGTTTTTCTTTAAAATGCGAGCGCTGCTGGCATTACCGCGACGACGTGGGCGCCGATCCGGCCCACCCGACCATTTGCGGCCGCTGCACCAGCAACCTGTTCGGCACGGGCGAAGACAGGAAGTTCGCATAATGGCCGCCAAAACGAGTCCCGGCACGCGGGCGAACACCAAGACGAGCTTTAAAAAAACCACTGGCAGCGCCGCCATGCTGCCCTGGCTCGGGCTGGCGCTGCTGCTGCTGATGGCTGACCAGTTCACCAAGGTGCTGATCCTGGGCTACTACCGGCTGGGGGACGCCACCTTCGTGACCAGCTTTTTCAATGTGGTCCGGGTGCACAACACGGGCGCGGCTTTTTCCTTCCTGGCGTCCGCGTCCGGCTGGCAGCGCTGGTTCTTTACCGGCATCGGCGTGGCGGCGGCCGTGTTCATCATCTGGATGCTCAGGTCGCATGCGGGGCAAAAGCTGTTTTCATTTGCCATGGCCTGCATCCTGGGCGGCGCTATCGG
The DNA here is from genome assembly GCA_028292745.1 of Polaromonas sp. Classification (GTDB taxonomy): domain Bacteria; phylum Pseudomonadota; class Gammaproteobacteria; order Burkholderiales; family Burkholderiaceae_C; genus Polaromonas. The sequence continues at coordinate 2,101 of JAQGLT010000016.1, forward strand.
CAACGTGATTGACCGCGTGCTGCACGGGTATGTCGTGGACTTCCTCGATTTTCATTACCGCAATTGGCATTTCCCGGCCTTCAACATTGCCGACAGCGCCATCACCATCGGCGCGATCTGCCTGATCCTGGACGAGATTCAGCGGGTCCGCCGCTCCCGCTGATCCGGCCTGTCTTCGCTGGACCGTGCGGCTGGTGCGTTGCCGCATTTTTCAGCCCCCGATCAGGGTTCAACCCCTCAATGGACAGGCGCAGGCACGCGTATAGTGAACCGAAACGTCTATGAAGCATCTGTTGAATCTTTTGGCGGCCATTGCGCTGCTTGTCTGGGGCACCCATCTGGTTCGTACCGGCATCCTGCGGGTCTTCGGCGCCAACTTGCGCCGCATCCTGGCGCGCAGCATCAGCAACCGCTATACCGCCGCCATTTCCGGCATCGGTGTCACCGCCTTGGTGCAGTCGAGCACCGCCACCTCGCTGATCGTTTCGTCCTTTGTCGGCCAGGGCCTGGTCGCGCTGCCATTGGCGCTGGCAGTCATGCTGGGGGCGGACATCGGCACCAGCCTGATGGCTGTCGTATTTTCGTTTGATCTGTCCTGGCTCTCGCCGCTGTGCATTTTCACTGGCGTCGTGCTCTTCATCGCACGTCCGGAAACCGGCATCGGTCGCTTTGGCCGCGTCCTGATCGGCCTGGGCCTGATGCTGCTGGCCCTGCGGCTGGTCAGGGAATCCACCGAAGTCTTGACTCAGTCCCCTGCCATCAAGGTGGTGCTGGGCTCCCTGGGAAGCGACCTGCTGCTGGAAATCACCCTGGGCGCCTTCCTGGCGGTGGTGTCGTACTCCAGCCTGGCGCTGGTGCTGCTCACCGCCACCCTGGTCAGCACCGGCGTGATCCCGATCGATGTGGCCCTCGGACTGGTGCTCGGCGCCAACCTGGGCAGCGGCTTGCTGGCGGTCATCACCACAGCCCGCTCGGCGATCGAGGTGCGGCAGGTGCCCATGGGCAACCTGATCTTTAAAACGCTCGGGATCATCGTCGCCGCGCCTTTCATCGGCCTGTGGCTGCGTTATGCCCGCCCGTATGTGGCCGATCCGGCTTCGGTGGTGGTGCTGTTCCACCTGACCTTCAACCTGCTGGTCGGCCTGGTTTTCATCGGCTCGACGCAGGTGATTGCCCGCTGGGTTGAAAAACTGCTGCCCAAGCCCGACAAAGGCCGCATCAATGGCCGGCAGCACCATCTGGACCCGTCAGCGCTGGCCACGCCTTCACTGGCCATTTCCTGCGCGGCGCGCGAAGCGCTGCACCAGGCCGATGTGGTGGAAACCATGCTGCGGGGCATGCTGGAGGTCATCAGTAAGGATGACCTGCGGCTGGCCGGGGACTTGCGCAAGATGGACGACACGGTCGATGAGCTGTATTCCTCGATCAAGTACTACCTCACCAAAATTTCCCGCGAGGCGCTGGACGAGGAGGAAAGCCGGCGCTGGACCGACATCATCAGCTTCACCATCAACATGGAGCAGATCGGCGACATCATCGAGCGGGTGCTGATCGATATCGAGGACAAGAAAATCAAGCCCGGCCGTCATTTTTCGCTGGCCGGCATGGCCGAAATCACCGAATTGCACGAGCGGCTGCGCGACAACCTGCGCCTGGGCATGAGCGTGTTTTTGAATGGCAATGTGCGCGACGCGCAAAAGCTGCTGGAAGAAAAAGCCCGTTTCCGCGACCTTGAACGCGCCTACGCCAGCAGCCACCTGAGCCGCCTGTCGGCCAATACGCTGCAGAGCCAGGAAACCAGTTCGCTGCATATCGACCTGATCAGCGACCTCAAACGCATCAATTCGCACATCTGCTCGATCGCCTACCCCATCCTGGATTCGGCGGGCGCATTGGCGCCCAGCCGCCTGCGCTCACCCGTGCTGGTTGACGAGTCCTGACGCCATAAGCCCAGGCACAACACGTTCTCAGGCTTTTTTCAGCAGCGCGTTCAGGCGGTTGTCCCAGCCGGCAGCGGGCAAGACGTCCGCCAGTTGGCTGTCAGACAAGCCAAAGGTGGCGCGCAGCACCTGCGCCAGGACGGCGCGGTAGTCGTGATGCGCCGGCAGGTCGCGCCCTTCGTTGAGGTTGCCCTGAGCCAGCCCGCTCCAGTCGCCATGCCAGCGGCCGCCGGCAACGCGGTTGCCAATCAGCCACAGCGCATTGCCAAAGCCGTGGTCGGTGCCGCGCGTGCCATTTTCAGCACTCGTGCGGCCAAACTCGCTCATGACCACGATGACATCGCCCGGCTCGGAAAAGTCCTGGCGCAACTGCGCAATGCCACGCGCCAGATTGCCCAGGTTGTTGGCCAGCTGCCCGGTGGCGGCACCCTGGTTGGCATGGGTGTCCCAGCCCCCGGCCGACAAAAACCCCAGCCGCAGATGGCGGTCATTGCGCATCAGGATACCCAGATGGCGCGCATCAAGCTGCAGCCCGACCGGGTCCGCCGCACCGTTGCTGGCGGCCAGCATTTGCGCCGCGCGCGCTTGAGAATCAGCGGGCGTGCCGTCAAGGTCCAGGCTGCGATCGGGCATGCGCCGGTCTTCAGGCATCGCCATGGCGCGGCTGGCGTCGGCTTCGGTTTTCTGGGCGTTCAGCTCCCTGGCGCTTTGCATGCGGCTGCCCGCGCCCTGGCGGAAGGCTTCGCCAAGCCGGTCATTGCCCCCATACAGTTCGAGCAGCGCTTGGCGCGTCCCCTCATTGGCCAGCACACCCGTGCGCACAGCCGCCCGACCGCGCGGAATCAGCCTGACGGAGGCCGGCCCGCCCAAGATAGCCGGGTTGGCCTCGCCGACCCCCAGGGCAACGGCCCCAGCCTCGTGCGATGGCTGGCGCTGAATTGCGCCAAATGCCGCCAGCGTGTTGAGCCAGCCCGGCGCACTGCTGGTTTTTCCGGTCTGGCCGATTTCCATCTGGTACTGGGCGTCGAAATGCGAACGGTTGGGCGCGGGCAGGCCGGCCGCCGGCACAAAACCGAGCACGCCCTGCTGCCACAGGGGCAGCAGGGGGCCGAGGGCGGGGTGCAGGGCAAAGGTGCTGTCCAGTTTGAGGGCGGTTTGCGCCGTGCCGTCAGGCACTGCAATCGCAATGTTGGGCCGGATGGCGTGATAGTCGCGATCGGCATAGGGCACGAAGGCCGACAGGCCGTCGTACGCGCCGCGAAGGAGCACCACCACCAGCCGCCCCCCGCCTGGCAGGGATGGGGCGCTGGGCGGTGCGGCTTGTGCCCACACCCGTGGGGCACCACCCGCCAGTGCCAGCGCGGACAGCGCGCCCACGGCCAGCAGCTGGCGCCGGTGCGGCAAGGCCGGATGGGAAGGGTCAAAAGCTGTCGGGTGCATGAAGAACGCCTTGGGTTTATTTGCGCATGAAGTCGGGGCTTGCCAGCATCAGGCCGGTGCGCAGGCCGGCCGGCTGGCGGTCGATCAGTGCCTGCGTGGCGGGACTGAAAAATGCATTCAGGTACGCCGGCTCGGCCATGCGCCCGGCCAGCCCCATGGCAAAGTCGGCGCGGCGGGTCAGCGCCTCCGGGGCCAGCCAGGTGGCGGCGTCGGTCTTGTAGCCGTCAGGGGTTTGCCAGCCGTGCACCGGCTGGCCCGCCTGGGCGAGAAAGGCCAGGGCCTGGGCGATATCGCGCCGGTCGTTCACGCCGCCGGCAGCGGTCAGCGCGGAGCAGGCAAAGTCCAGCGGGGTTTTGAAAAGCTGGTTGCCGGCGGCCCAGAACTCCGGCGCAGCCACCAGGGCGCGCATGACGGCGCGAATGTCGCCCTGGCTGGCCAGAAAACTGCTGCTCAAGCGCTCCACCAGCTGCGGCGGCGGGGCGTCCGCAACGAAAAACGTCGCCAATCGCGTGGCAACCCTGCGGGCCGTTGCCGGTTGGCGCGCCAGGAAGCGGATGGCCTCTTCGCCCTCCTGCACACCCTGGCTCGCATAGGTACGGCCCAAAAAGGTCTTGCTACCCGGCTCGTGCAGGCGTTCGGCAAACCGAAAGCCCTCCCCGCCACGCAGGTTGACGGTCCAGCCTGTCAGGATGCGGGCCAGTTCACGCACGTCGGCTTGGCTGTAGCCCCCGCCGACCCCGAGGGTGTGCAGTTCCATCAGTTCGCGTGCATAGTTTTCATTCAGGCCACGGTTGTTGCTCTGCGCCTGGTCCAGGTAGTACAGCATGGCCGGGTGCCGGGCGCTGGCCAGCAGCAGGTCTTCGAAGCGGCCCAGGGCGTTGGCCCGGATGACATTGATGACGTAATGCCCCACGAAAGGCCGCACCGTGCCTTTGCCGGCATAGACGTTCAGGTGGTTGAACCAGAACTCGGTCATGCGCGCGAGCAGCGGATTTTCCATGGCCGGGCTGCTGCACGCCATGAGCCGCCAGGCAGCGGCGCTTTGCGCCATGTCGCGGCTGAACACGGGCCGGCCCGCCATGGCGCCAGACAGGGGACGCGTGATCACGCCATCGCCCAGGGACTGCTCGCGCAGCACTTTTCGGGCTTCGCGCTCAGCCAGAAAATCGCGGGCGATCTCACCCAGCGGCGCATTGATGCGGGCCACCTCCGGCGTCAGCACAACGGCCTGCTGGCTTGCGGCATAGGCAGCGTCGATCTGCAGCAAGGCCCATTCCCGAGGCGGCGGTTCCTCGACCTGGGCCTGGGCAGGCGCGGGCGCATACCCCAGGCGGGAAGCGGCGCGCCACAGGGCGGCTGCCGCACTGCCCTGAACGCCATCGGGCACGCTGTGGGTCTGCGCGCCGGCAGGCAGGCTGACAACGACGGCCATGGCCACGGCAAGCGCAGCGGCGGTCAGGCGGTTTTTGGCGATGGGTTGCGACATGGCTTCTCCTGAAGGCTGTTTTAACGCATTCGGGGCGCCCGCTGTTGAAGCGCAAATCAGCTTTACACGAGTTTTACGCGCGGCTGCGGCGGCCGGCGCCGTTCGCCGTGAATGAAGATGGAAACGGAATTACAGCGTCAGGATGGTGCAGCCGGTGGTCTTGCGCGCTTCCAGCGCACGGTGCGCGTCGGCCACATCCGCAAGCGCAAAACGCTGGTCGATGCGAATGACGACCCGGCCGCTGGTGACCATGTCAAACAGGTCATCGGCCATCTCCTGCGTGGTTTCCCGGGTGGTGATGTGGGTGAACAGCGTCTGGCGCGTCAGGTAGAGCGATCCCTTGGGGCCCAGGGCGCCGGGCGCGAACGGCGCGACCGGACCGGAGGCGTTGCCGAAGCTCGCCATGAGGCCGAATGGGCGCAGGCAGTCGAGCGAGCGCTCGAAGGTGTCCTTGCCGACTGAGTCGTAGACCACCTTCACGCCCTGCCCGCCGGTGATGTCCCGCACCCGCGCAACGAAGTCTTCGGTCGCGTAATTGATGACGAACGCCGCGCCATGCGCTTTGGCCAACGCGCATTTTTCGTCCGATCCGGCCGTGCCGATCAGTTGCAGGCCCATGGCACGGGCCCACTGGCAGGCGATCAGCCCGACACCGCCGGCCGCTGCGTGAAACAGCACGAAGTCGCCGGCTTTGAGCCCGCCCTGCGGCTGGGTGCGGCGCAGCAGGTACTGCGCGGTCAGGCCTTTGAGCATCATGGCCGCGCCGGTCTCGAAAGAAATCGCATCCGGCAATTTGCACACGCATTTGGCCGGCATGACGCGCACCTCGCAGTAGCTTCCCGGCGGCTGGCTGGCATAGGCGGCGCGGTCGCCCGGCTGCAGGTGGGTCACGCCCTGGCCCACGGCCTCGACCACGCCCGAGGCTTCCATGCCGAGCTGCAGCGGCATGGGCAGCTGGTACAGGCCGCTGCGCTGGTACACGTCGATGAAATTCAGGCCGATGGCCTTGTGGCGGATGCGGATCTCGCCCGGACCGGGTTCGCCTACCTGCACCTGCACCAGCTGGAGTTCCTCGGGGCCGCCGTGCTGATGGATCTGGACGGCTTGGGAGGTGATGACGGTCATGGCGTTCCTTGGGTTCTCGAATGGGTCAATGAAAGGGTCGGGCCGCCATGGTGCCACGATTCATGACGGGCCGCTGCCGGCAGGACGGCGCAACGGCCCGCCCGCACGGGGACGGCGGGCGGCTTGGTAAAGTCAGGGCAATGACCCAACGCCTGACCCCCTCCACCGCCCTGCTGCTGTCGCTTCCGCCTTTGCTCTGGGCCGGCAATGCGGTGGTGGGCCGGCTGCTCCATGAGTTGATCGGGCCGATGACGCTGAACTTCGTGCGCTGGGTGCTGGCCTTTTTCATCCTGCTGCCGCTGGCCCATCGGGTGCTGCGGCGCGAAAGCCCGCTGTGGCCGGCCTGGCGGCATTTTGCGCTGCTGGGCCTGCTGGGCGTGGGCTGCTACAACGCCCTGCAGTACCTGGCGCTGCAGACCTCGACGCCGCTCAATGTGACGCTGGTGGCGTCCAGCATTCCGGTGTGGATGCTGCTGGTCGGCACGCTGTGCTTTGGCCAGCGGATTTCACGCCGCCAGGTCGCCGGCGCCCTGCTGTCGATGGCCGGCGTGCTGGTGGTGCTGTCGCGCGGGCAATGGACGCTGCTGGCGCAGGTGCGGCTGGTGCCGGGCGATGTCTATGTGCTGCTGGCGACCCTGTCGTGGGCTTTTTACAGCTGGCTGCTGGCAAAGCCCGGCGAGTCGCCTGAGCTTCGCGGCGACTGGGCGGCTTTCCTGATGGGCCAGATCGTCTTCGGGCTGGTCTGGTCGGGCCTTTTCACGGCCGGCGAATGGACGCTGGCCGAGCAGCACATCCGCTGGGGCTGGCCGTTGGTGGCGGGGCTGCTCTACATCGCCATCGGCCCGGCGGTGATCGCCTACCGCTGCTGGGGCATGGGCGTGCAGCGCGTCGGCCCGGCCATCGCGGGCTTTTTCTCCAACCTGACGCCGCTGTTCGCGGCCCTGCTGTCAGCCGCCTTCCTGGGCGAGCTGCCGCATCTCTACCATGCGCTGGCCTTTGCCCTGATCGTTGGCGGCATCGTGGTGTCGGCACGGCGCTGAGCCTGGGGCGCCAAGGCACACCGGCTTGAGGCAGAAAGCAAATTTTCTGCATCAAATAGGCCTCTAGCGCAGATGCAGATTGCGTGAGCAGCTATTGATTCAGTAGCACAAAGCCGCTGCTTGCAGGCTGCACCGGCAAGTCACGCGGTGCCGTCCTGATCGTCAAGCCCGAAGGCCTGCCTGAAGGCTGAACAGAGGCCGTCGTTTCCACTGACCAGCAGCGTCAGCGTGTGGCGCGGCCTGGCCGGCGCCCCGGCCTGCAATGTCAATCGGCGTGTGGCCGCGTCGTAGTCGATCCGCTCCGGCACGCTGTACTCGCGCAGGGCATGCAGGTCGTAGTCCCAGTCGCAGCCCTCGGCCACCGGCCCGCGGCGGCCTGGAAAACGGGCATGCGCCCAGTCAAGCACCTTGACAATTTCAGCCTGCACCGCCGCCACCTGCTCGGGCCAGACCGAGGCCACGGCCTCGAAGCTGCCGGTGCCGGCCGTGTCTTCGCTGTAGACAAACTCCAGGTAGTGCAGCATCAGGGGGACGGCGGCCGCTTTCATCAAAAAGTCCCTGGATACGCCCCGCCGTCGGCCAGCACATTCTGGCCCGTCATGTAGGCGGCATGCACGCTGCACAGGAAAGCGCAGATGGCGCCGAACTCGTCCGGCGTGCCGTAGCGGCCTGCCGGGATTTGCGCCTGCTGCACCCGGCGGATGTCCTCGACGGACTTGCCGGATTTTTCGGCCGCGGCGCGCACCGTGGTGGCGATGCGGTCGGTGTCGAACTTGCCCGGCAGCAGGTTGTTGAGCGTGACGCCCTGCGCGGCCAGCCGGGTGCGCGCCACCCCGGCGACAAAGCCGGTCAGGCCACTGCGGGCGCCGTTGGACAGGCCCAGAATGTCAATCGGCGACTTCACCGAACTGGAGGTGATGTTGACGATGCGGCCAAAACCCCGCGCCGCCATGCCGTCGACCGTGGCCTTGATGAGTTCAATGGGCGTGAGCATGTTGGCATCGACCGCCTTGATCCAGTCCGCGCGGTCCCAGTCGCGAAAGTCGCCCGGGGGCGGCCCGCCGGCATTGGTCACCACGATATCGAAATCCTGGCGCACGGCGAAAACGGCCGCCCGCCCCTCCTCGGTGGTGATATCCGCAGCAACAAACTGCACTTGGGCGCTTGCGGGGCGCGCGCTGTCAGCTATTAATTTTGCAGCAGAAGCCTTTAGCGCCTCGGCGCCGCGCGCAACGATCAGCACATGCACGCCCTCGCGCGCCAGCGCCTGCGCGCAGCCAAAACCCAGCCCTTTGCTGGCACCGCATACCAGTGCCCATTTGCCTGCAATTCCTAAATCCATGTTGGTTCCCTCGGTGTTGTGCCAGTAGAAAGCGATGATACAAAGTTGGGCGCCGGCCGGCCGTTGCCTTTCCAGCGTCGCGTCATGCGCAAAGTATCGCGATATCGCCCTCGACGTGCAGCGCAAGGCTGAAGCTTTGACGCTTGAAAGGCCAGCGCCATGGCCGCCCTGCCGGCGCTACCTGCATGAGTTCCGGCAGCCTTGAAACACTGCTCCACTTACGAGGGCTTTTGCAATGCCCCCAGCCAAGGAATGCACAAAAGGTTTCGCAGGTATTGAAAGGCGCTATCGGGGAGGATTTTGGTATTGAAACGCGAAGTTTTGCCAAAAACCCTACCTGGAGTATTTGGGCTGACGAGAACATCCAGCATTGCCGCATTGCCGCCAGAGAACTTCTAAGCGTTCAGGGCTCCAGCGGCTCGGTTACACCATGCTTGATCGCATAGCGAATCAGTTCGCTTTGGTTTTGAAGGTTCATTTTCTGCATTAAATTGGCTTTATGGGTGCTGATGGTTTTTGCCGAGAGATTCAAGCGCATGGCAATGTCCGTCACGGACATGCCGATCGCAATCAGACGGAACACTTCGAACTCCCGATCAGTCAACTTTTCATGGACTGCTGCAGTGCCGCCCATCATCGAGCCCAAGGCAAGCTGCTCGGCAACGCCACTACTGATAAAGGCACCGCCCGCCGCAATTTTCCGCAATACCTGCATCAACTGCGTAGGCGCACTTTCCTTTGTCAGATAACCACTTGCCCCTGACTTGATTGCCCGTACGGCGTATTGAAGCTCCTCATGCATGCTTAACACGAGGATTTTCAGTTTTGGCTTTTCACCGCGTATCAACTTGATCAATTCCATGCCGCTGCGCCCCGGCATTGACAAGTCCAGAACCAGCAAATCGAACTCGGATTCGCGGACTTGCTGCATGACCTCTGTGCCGTCGGCAGCCTCCCCAACGACGGCCATGTCATCGGCTGAAGTGATGATGCGCTTCAGCCCTTCCCTGACGATGGCATGGTCGTCAGCGATCACAATCCTGATCATCTGATGCTTCCAGTTCGCTGCAGAGGAATGCGCACCTCAATACGGGTGCCTTGACCGGGAGCACTTTTGACGCTGGTGCTTCCTCCTAGCAATTGCGCGCGCTCTCGCAATCCCATGATTCCCAATGATTGGGGCTTGCGCCCACTGTTTGTAAGAAAGCCGCAGCCGTCGTCTTGCACGACCAAAGTTACGACATCAAGCGTTTTTTGAAGCGTGACCACCACATGCATCGCGTCTGCATGCTTGGCGACATTGTTCAGCGATTCCTGAACGATCCTGAACACAGCAGTGGCGTAGGGCTCCTGCAACTCCAGCTTCAATTCCTCATTGATGGAAAAGGTGCAAGGAACACCGCACCGCTGCGTGAATTTACTCGCCAGCCATTCAATGGCGGGCACCAAACCCAGGTCATCCAAGAGTAACGGCCTCAGGTCAGCAGCCATGCGGCGCGTCGCGGCCACGGTGCGGTCGAGCATTTCCACCATTTCAGTCAGCTTGGCTGTGACTGACTTTGATCCAGCTGTCGTGTTGTCGCGCACCCAGATGGTGTCCATTTTTAATGCCGTCAGCGACTGGGCAAGTTCGTCGTGCAGCTCGCGCGCCAAATGGGCCTTTTCTTCCTCACGAATGGCGTTTGCCGCCATCGCAAAGGCGCGGCGCTCTTCCGGGGGACAGGCTGTCTCCATCCACGCTGCGGACACGTCCTTTGGCAGCCTTTTCGAAACGCCTTGCCCTGCATAACCGGGCTGCCATCCGACCCCTCCTCTTGGTATTGCGGGTGCTTTCGATTTCGCGCTGGAATGCGTACGATAGTCCATATATTTCCCTGAAAAATTACCCTGCTATTCCCGTTCGCTTCTGCACCTGTTTTTAAGTATTATTTGCAGCAACGCCCATGGCCCGGCAAGCACATGTTTCTGTCTGTAATGCCTCACCTTAAACCAATCAGGCGTACCGATGTGCTACAGCAGGAGGATTACTACAAACCGTTATCCTCGTTACAGCCTGTTCTACCCAGTTCGGCTAGTTGATTCATTCGTGCCAATTCAAAATTCAAATCGGCGATGGCGCAACTGAGGCCTTTTTAAAAATGTGCATTGATTGGGGTTGACTGTCGATAGCCATCCATACCTGCAGACAGGGCAGGCTTACACTGCAACATTGCATTTGACTCAAGGAACCAGCATGTATCAACGAATTCTTGTGGCAACCGATGGGTCCGAGCTTTCAAGCACTGCCGTGCATAGCGCGATTGAATTAGCCGCCGCCATAGGGGCGGAACTGGTGGCTCTTTATGTCGTGGCACGCTACCCCGTCAGCTATTTTGAAGGCGGAACTTCGCTTTCGGTGGAGGATATTGCTGAAGTGGAAAAACAGTGGAGCGACAAGGGCCAGGCGGTTGTAGAAGCAGTGCGGGCGAAAGCTGCAGCACAAAGTGTGAAGGCCAGGCCGGTTGTGGTTCAGTCTGATTTGGTCGCCGAATCCATCATGGCTACTGCGGCCAAACATGGCTGCGACTTGGTGGTCATGGCTTCGCATGGTCGCAAAGGTATCAAGCGCGTACTGCTGGGAAGTGAAACCCAGCATGTCCTGACGCACAGCACAGTGCCCGTTCTGGTGCTGCGTTGACAGGGTTGAATTTCTGAAAGGCAGCTTCAGATCGGGCTGTCACTCAAGCAAACTGGGCCTGACTGCCAATGCCGCCAGGCCGTACCTGGTTTGGGAAAAGAAAAACGAAGAAATTGGGCGCCGCTGCTATTTTAGGCATCAAAAAGGCCGCTTGCGCAGGTGGTGCTTTCGCAATTCGCTATTTA
>JAQGLT010000083.1 GCA_028292745.1 Polaromonas sp.
CGTGCGGCGGCGCGTACTGGCAGGCGTGCAGGCAGGCGCCGCAGTTGTGGCACAGGTTGGCCAGGAAATGGATGTCGGCCTTGCCGAACTCCAGCCGCCGCGTCATGGCCGGAAACACCGCGCAAAAACCTTCGCAGTAGCGGCAGGCGTTGCAGATCTGCAGTTGGCGCGCCACCTCGGTTTCGGGCGCGGACAGCACGATCTCGCCATTCGCCAGCGCCCGGGCGTCCAGCGTCAGGGCTTCAAGCGACTGCATGGTTTGCTCCTTTTTTTGTAGCAGTTGACGATTGCTGGACAAGCGCTGGAGGCCGTTTTGATGCCAAAGCGGCCTGGGTTCCGGCAATTCGGCCAAAGGCCGTGCCGATGCTCATGCCCACGCCAGCGGTGTAGCCCTTTCCCAGCACGTTGCCGGCCATCATTTCGCCGGCGACGAACAGGTTGTCGCTGGGCTGGTTGTTGAAGCGTACGGCGGCCGTGTCGTCGGTGTGCAGGCCCAGGTAGGTGAAGGTCACGCCGGGCTTGAGCGCATAGCCGTAGTAAGGGCCGGTATCGATCGGGCGCGCCCAGTGCGTCTTGGCGGGTGTGATGCCTTCGGTATGGCAGTCGTCCAGCGCCGTGTGGTCGAAGGTGCCCACGCGGCAGGCGGCGTTGTAGGCATCGAGCGTGCGCATGAAGGCGTCCACGGGCAGGCCGAGCTGTTGCCCCAGTTCGGGCAGGCTGTCGGCCTTCACGCCCGGGAACACCGGCGGCATGAAGCGGCCGATGGCCTTGCTGTCGATGACCGAATAGCCGACCTGCCCCGGCTGCTGCGCCACCAGGCGCCCCCAGATCGCGTAGCGCTTGGGCCAGAAGTCCTCGCCCTCGTCATAAAAGCGCTCGGCCTCACGGTTGACCACCACGCCCAGCGACACGCAGTCGATGCGCGTGCAGATGCCGCCGTCGTACAGCGGCGCGCGTGCGTCGATGGCCACCATGTGCGCCTGGGTCGGGTCGCCGATGCGGTCGGCTCCATGCTCGTCGAGCAGGTGCCTGAGCAGGACGCCCTGGTTGTACGCCGTGCCGCGAATGGCAAAGTTGTCCGATGGCCACTCGCCGCGCTCGTTCTGGCCCCAGGCTTCGCGCAGCCATTCGCGGTTCGATTCAAACCCGCCGGCGGCCAGCACGCAGGCCTTGGCCGTGATGCGCTGGCCCTTGCAATAGGCAGCGACGAAGCGACCGTGCTTGATCTCGACGTGGTCCACCGGCGATTCGTAGCGCACCTCGACGCCGAGCTTTTCGGCGCTGCGGAAATACGCGTTCACCAGCGCCTTGCCGCCGCCCATGAAGAAGGCGTTGGTGCGCGCCACATGCAGCGTGCCGGCCAGCGCGGGCTGAAAATGCACGCCGTGGCTGCGCATCCAGGGGCGGCAGTTCGACGAGGCGCGGATGACGAGGCGCGCCAGGTGTTCGTTGGTCAGGCCGCCCGTCACCTTGAGCAGGTCCTGCCAGAACTCTTCCTCGGGGTAGGTTTCGACCAGCGTGTCCTGCGGCGCGTCGTGCATGCAGCGCAGGTTACGCGTGTGGGCTGAATTGCCGCCGCGCCACTCGCGCGGCGCCGCTTCGAGCAGCAGCACGCTGGCGCCGGCCTCGCGCGCCATCAGCGCGGCGCACAAGGCCGCATTGCCGCCGCCAATCACCAGTACATCAACCGTCATCGCCACCTCTGTGTTTGCCAGGAAAGGTGGCGACTTTAGAGTACAAAGGCGCGGTTGCTCAGCCCCGGATCACGATAGGGGCATCACGAACCGTGATGGCTCAGCCGTGCGCCCTGCCATTCGCCGCAAGCCACCAGGGTCCGGGCGCAGTCTGCCAGCACCACCCGCGTGGCCAGCGCGGCGGGCGACAGCTCGTCGTCCGACAGGCTGCACAGGGCGTTGCTGCGGCGCACCTGAGCATCGGCAATCTCGCTCCAGCGCAGGCGCAGCGCAGCGTTTTGCACCCGGCTCAGCGCAGCCCAGGGCTGCACCGTGCAGCCCAGCCCGGCGCAGACGGCATCCATCAGCATGGTCAGCGAGTCCACTTCGGCCACCAGCCGGGGCTTGATGCCGGTCCGGGCAAACGCGGCATCGAGCGTGCTGCGCAGGCCGTGCGCGCCGGTCGGCAGGATCAGCGGCACGCCGTCGAGCTGCTTCATGCTGGTGGGCTCGGGCGCTTCTTCTGATGCCACGGCCTCGCCTGCGGATTGAGAACGCATCAGGTAGAGCTTTTCCTCCAGCAGCGGCATCACGCTCCAGCGCCGCGCCGCGCCGGTGTCGAACAGCACCGCCAGGTCGAGCTGTCGCGCGTTCAGCATGCCGTTCAGGTGGCCCGACATGCTTTCGACCAGGTGCAGCCGCACCTCGGGGTAGCGTTCGCGCATGGCGCGCATCAGCGGCACGCCCAGCACCGCCGCCGTGGTCGAGGCCAGCCCGACGCTCACCGTGCCGCTCAGGCGCGACTGCTGGGCGGCACGCACCGCCTGCTCGGCATGGCGCAGGGTGAGCTGCGCTTCACGGAAAAACGCCAGTCCCGCCTCGGTCGGCACCACGCCCTTGCTGCTGCGCTGCAAGAGCCGCGTGCACAGCTCGCCTTCGAGCCGGCTGACCTGCTGGCTCAGCGCCGACTGCACCAGGTCCAGGTCCAGCGCGGCGCGGCTCATGCTGCCAAGCTCGACGATGCGGACGAAATACCGGAGTTGCCGAAGTTCCATGGCGGGCGGTCAAGAATGCAAACAGGTCATCGCGGGATAATCGCACACCTATGGACAAGCAACACGGCAAGCAACGGGTGGTGGTGGGGTTGAGCGGCGGCGTCGATTCGGCGGTGACGGCGCACCTGCTCAAGCAGCAGGGCCACGAGGTCATCGGCATCTTCATGAAGAACTGGGAGGATGACGACGACAGCGAATTCTGCGCGTCCAACATCGACTTTGTCGATGCCGCCGCCGTGGCCGACGTGCTGGGCATCGAGATCGAGCATGTCAACTTCGCTGCCGACTACAAGGACCGCGTCTTTGCCGAGTTCCTGCGCGAATACCAGGCCGGCCGCACGCCCAACCCCGACATTTTGTGCAACGCCGAGATCAAGTTCAAGGCGTTTTTAGACCATGCCATGCGCCTGGGCGCCGAGAAAATCGCCACCGGCCACTACGCCCGCGTGCGCCTGAACCCGGCGACCGGCCTGCACGAGCTGCTCAAGGGGTTGGACCCGGCCAAGGACCAGAGCTATTTTTTGCACCGGCTGAACCAGGCGCAGCTGTCCAAAACGCTGTTTCCGGTCGGCGAGCTGCACAAGACCGAGGTGCGCCGCATCGCGGACGAGATCGGCCTGCCGAACGCGAGGAAAAAGGACTCGACCGGCATCTGCTTCATCGGCGAGCGGCCCTTCCGCGACTTTTTGAACCGCTACATCGCCCGCGCGCCCGGCCCGATCAGGAACGACAAGGGCCGCACGCTGGGCGAGCACGTCGGGCTGAGCTTCTACACGCTGGGCCAGCGCCAGGGCCTGGGCATCGGCGGCGTGAAGGCCAAGGGCGCGGAGTTGAAGGCGGCGCAGGCACGCGGCCAGCGCGGCGTCGGCGAGCATGAGCCGTGGTTTGTCGCGGCCAAGGACATGGACACGAACACGCTGTGGGTGGTGCAGGGCCATGACCATCCGTGGCTGAAGTCCACCACGCTCAGCGCCCAGGACTGCAGCTGGGTTGCCGGCAGCGCGCCTGCACTGGGTGCCATGGCCGCCAAGACGCGTTACCGGCAGGTTGATGCAGCCTGCGAGCTGCGCGTTGCTGCGGCCGGGAGTTGCGAGCTGGTGTTTTCACAAGCCCAGTGGGCCGTCACTCCAGGCCAGTCGGCGGTGCTCTACCAGGACGATGTCTGCCTGGGCGGCGGCGTGATTGCTTCCAGCAATGCGCAGAACCGCCTGCGGCCCGCCACCGCCAAGCCGCAGGCGGCCTGACCAGCGGGAACATGCTGGATTCAAGACAAAATCAGGCCCCAGCGCAATCACCGCCTGCGCAAACAGCTATTAATTAAGTAGCAAACGAAATGAAAAAACCCGCACGCGGCGGGTTTTTATCAGGCCTGGCTTTCAACTCAAAACGGAATGTCGTCGTCCATGTCGTCAAACCCACTCGACGCCTTCGATGGCGCCGGTGCCTGCCGTGGCGCTGCGGCGGGCGCACGGGCCGGTGGCGCGGACGACTGGCGCGGCGCATCGTAGCCGCCGCCGTCGTCATATCCGCCGCCCTGCCCACCCTGGCCGCCGGGGCCGCCCTGGCTGCCGGGGCCGCCCATGCCCTGGCGGCTGCCCAGCATCTGCATCTGGTCGGCGCGGATTTCGGTGGTGTACTTTTCCACCCCGCTCTGGTCGGTCCACTTGCGGGTGCGCAAGGAGCCTTCGACGTACACCTGCGAGCCCTTGCGCAGGTACTGGCCGACGATCTCGGCGAGCCGGCCGTTGAACACCACGCGGTGCCATTCGGTGGCTTCCTTCATCTCGCCAGACTGCTTGTCCTTCCACTTGTCGGTGGTGGCGATGGTGACGTTGGCGACTTGGTCGCCGCTCGGGAAACTGCGCATTTCGGGGTCTTTGCCCAAATTGCCGACGATGATGACTTTATTGACCGATGCCATGATTTGATCCCTTGAAGAAGTCCCCGGAGCCCAATCCCCGAAGTGGTGGCCGAGAGTTTAACTGGCGGGCCGGCCGGGCAGGTCAGCGTTTGCAACCGCGCGGCGCGCCGGCCGGCCGGACGCCTTCATCGGCCAGGCGAGCGCCAGCCACAGCAGCATCAGGCCCCCGCACACCAGGAAAAGGCCCTCGGGGCCATGCAGTTTGGTGAGCCAGCCCCCCACCGCGCCGCCCGCAAAAAACCCCAGCGACTGCAAGGTGTTGTACACCCCGAGCGCCGCGCCGCGCGCATGCGGTGGCGCCAGCCGCGAGGCCAGGCTGGGCTGGCTGGCCTCAAGCACATTGAAGCCGCAGAAAAACAGCACCAGCAGCGCCCCCAGCCAGCCCAGGCTGGGCGCCGGGGCCGCAGCAGAAACCGTCGAAACCGTCCACAGCAGCCCGGCCTGCACCAGAAAAATCAACCCCACCGCGCCGAGGAAGACGGCGCGCAGGTAGCCGCGTTTTTCCAGCGGAAAAAGCGTCAGGCCCATGACGGCAAAAGAGGCCAGCACCGCTGGCAGATAGACCTGCCAGTGCCGGGCTTTGTCCAGCCCCGCCGCCACCAGCAAGGCCGGCAGGGCGACCCACATCGCCAGCTGCACCGCATGCAGCACAAACACGCCCACGTCCAGCCGCAGCAGGGCCGGGTCTTTCAGCACTTCCAGCAGGCCGCCCCGTGCCGCGCTGGCATGGATGAGCGGCTCGGGCGGCACCAACCACAGCACCACGGCAATGCTGGCGAGCGCCAGCAGGCCGATCAGGGCAAACAGGCCGTGCAGGCCCAGAAGGCCGGTAAGCCAGGGCGCCGCCACCAGCGAGATGGCAAACACCAGCGCGATGCTGCCGCCGACGAGCGCCATGGCCTTGGTGCGGACCTCGTCGCGGGTGACATCGGCCACAAAGGCGGTGACGGCAGCGGAAATCGCCCCCGCGCCCTGCACCGCCCGGCCAATGACCAGCCAGTGCAGGTCGGGCGCCCAGGCGGCGATAAAGCTGCCGGCGGCGAACATCAGCAGCCCGGCGACGATCACCGGCTTGCGGCCCCACCAGTCCGAAGCCAGGCCGAACGGGATCTGCAAAAGGCCCTGGGTCAGCCCGTAGATGCCCATCGCCAGGCCAACGCGGGCCGGGTCGTCGCCGCCCGGATAGCGGGCCGCCTCCAGGGCAAACACCGGCAGTACCAGGAACAGGCCGAGCATGCGCAGGGCAAAAACCGAGGCCAGCGACATGCTGGCGCGCCGCTCGGTGGCAGTCATCGGGAAGGAAGGAAAGTCAGGCGGCACGGCAAATCAATTTAAAAGCAAGTAGGCGAAAGCGATGGCGGCAGCGGCGGCAGGGCAGCAGCGGGACAGGGCACCGGCTGATGTGGCAGGCAGGCCCGACAGGCCGCACCGCACCGCCTGCTGCATGGCCTTGTATTGTGCTTGATACCCGGCGGCCCGTCGGCTCCCAACCCGGCGCAGGTCTATGATGGAAGGTTTTTCCGGCGGCGCATTTCCGTGAACTTTTCCAACGACAGCCCCCCCCTGCCCCCATTGCCGACAACCGACCGCGCCCACCCGGATCCGGTGGCGCATGCAGGCTTGACGGCCTCGGCGCCCCCGCCCGTCGCCGCAGCGCGCGGCTGGGGCGCGCCGTTCATCAGCATTCGCGGCGCGCGCACGCACAACCTCAAGAACATCGACCTGGACATTCCGCGCAACCAGCTGGTGGTCATCACCGGCCTCTCGGGCTCGGGCAAGTCGTCCCTGGCCTTCGACACGCTCTACGCCGAGGGCCAGCGCCGCTACGTCGAAAGCCTGTCCACCTATGCGCGGCAGTTCTTGCAGCTGATGGACAAGCCCGACGTGGACATGATCGAGGGCCTGTCGCCTGCCATCTCCATCGAGCAAAAAGCCACCTCGCACAACCCGCGCTCCACCGTCGGCACGGTGACCGAGATCCACGACTACCTGCGGCTGCTGTTCGCCCGCGCCGGCACGCCGTTCTGCCCGGTGCATGACCTGCCGCTGCAGGCGCAAAGCGTGAGCGAGATGGTCGATGCGGTGCTGGCCCTGCCCGAGGGCACGCGGCTGATGGTGCTGGCGCCGGTGGCGCGCGAGCGCAAGGGCGAGTTCGTGGACCTGTTCGAGTCAATGCAGGCGCAGGGCTATGTGCGCTTTCGCATCGACGGCGAAACGTTTGAGGTCGAGGCGCTGCCCAAGCTGAAGAAGACCGAGAAGCACAACATCGACGTGGTGATCGACCGTGTCAAGGTGCGGCTCGATGCCGACACGCTGGCCGAGCACGAAACCGAGCCCGGGGCCGCGCCGCCGCCGGCGCTGCGCCAGCGGCTGGCCGAGAGTTTCGAGGCCGCCCTGCGGCTGGCCGAGGGCCGGGCGATTGCGCTGGAAATGGACAGCGGGCATGAACACCTGTTCAGCGCCAAATTTTCCTGCCCGGTCTGCTCCTATTCACTAAGCGAGATGGAACCCCGGCTGTTCTCCTTCAACTCGCCGGTCGGCGCCTGCCCCTGCTGCGACGGCCTGGGCCACCGCGAGTTCTTCGACCCAGCGCGGGTGGTGGCCTTCCCCTCCCTGAGCCTGGCCAGCGGCGCGGTCAAAGGCTGGGACCGGCGCAACGCTTACTACTTTTCCCTGCTGGAAAGCCTGGCCAGCCACTACCGCTTCGACATCGACACGGCCTTCGAGGAATTGCCCGCCGATGTCCAGCAGGCGGTGCTGCATGGCTCGGGCGACGAGGAAATCAAGTTCAGCTACACGCTGGAGTCAGGCAGTCAGGCCGGCAAGAAAACCAGCAAGAAGCACCCGTTCGAGGGCGTCATCACCAATTTCGAGCGCCGCTACCGCGAAACCGACTCCACCGTCGTGCGCGAGGAACTGGCCCGCTACCGCAGCGTGCAGCCTTGCCCCGACTGCGGCGGCACCCGGTTGCGCCAGGAAGCCCGCCATGTCTACCTGGTGGGAACGTCGCAGGGTGAAGCAGCCAGCCAGCGCAAGGCCCTGCATGAAATCAGCCGCGCCACGCTGCGCGAGAGCTTTGGCTACTTCAGCAGCCTGGTCATGCAGGGCGCCAAGGCCGAGATTGCCGCCAAGGTGGTGCGCGAGATCGGCCTGCGGCTGAAGTTCCTCAACGACGTGGGCCTGAACTACCTGAGCCTGGACCGCAGCGCCGAAACCCTGTCGGGCGGCGAGTCGCAGCGCATCCGGCTGGCCTCGCAGATCGGCTCGGGTCTGACCGGCGTGATGTACGTGCTCGACGAGCCCAGCATCGGCCTGCACCAGCGCGACAACGACCGGCTGATCGGCACCCTCAAGCACCTGCGCGACATCGGCAACAGCGTACTGGTGGTCGAGCACGACGAGGACATGATCCGCGCCGCCGACCACGTCATCGACATGGGGCCGGGGGCCGGCGTCCACGGCGGACGCGTGATGGCGCAGGGCACCTTCGAGCAGGTGCGGGCGAACCCGGCTTCCCTGACCGGCAAGTACCTGGCGGGCACGCTGGAGATTGCCGTGCCCCGGCACCGCACCGCTTGGCTGCCGACAGTGAAGAACGCGAATGCCTTCGACAAAACCAAGTCGCGCTTCCCGCCCAGCCCGGCCGCCGAGCGCCGCGCTGCCCGCGAAGCGCAGCACCAGGCGACGCTGGGCGACATGCAGGCGCTGCGCGTCATCAACGCCAGCGGCCACAACCTGAAGGGCGTGAGCGTCGAGTTTCCGGTCGGCCTGATGACCTGCGTGACCGGCGTGTCGGGCTCGGGCAAATCGACGCTGGTGAACGACACGCTGTATGCCGCCGTCGCCCGCACGCTCTACCGCGCCCACGAGGAACCGGCGCCGCATGAGGCCATCGAGGGCATCGAGCATTTCGACAAGGTCATCAACGTGGACCAGTCGCCCATTGGCCGCACGCCGCGCAGCAACCCGGCCACCTACACCGGCCTGTTCACGCCGATCCGCGAGCTGATGGCCGAGATGAACACCGCCCGCGAGCGCGGCTACGGCGCCGGGCGCTTTTCCTTCAATGTCGCCGGCGGGCGCTGCGAGGCCTGCCAGGGCGACGGCATGGTGAAGGTCGAGATGCACTTCCTGCCCGACGTGTACGTGCCCTGCGACACGTGCAAGGGCCAGCGCTACAACCGCGAAACGCTCGAAGTCCAGTACAAGGGCAGGAACATCGCGCAGATCCTGGAGTTGACGGTCGAGACCGCCGCCGAGTTCTTCAAGGCCGTGCCCACCATTGCCCGCAAGCTGCACACGCTGCTCGACGTAGGGCTGAGCTACATCAAGCTCGGCCAGGCCGCGACCACGCTGTCGGGCGGCGAGGCGCAGCGCGTCAAGCTGGCGCTGGAGCTGAGCAAGCGCGACACCGGCCGCACGCTCTACATCCTGGACGAACCGACCACCGGCCTGCATTTCGCCGACATCGACCTGCTGCTTAAAGTGCTGCACCAGTTGCGCGACGCAGGCAACACCATCGTCGTGATCGAGCACAACCTGGACGTGATCAAGACCGCCGACTGGCTGATCGACATGGGTCCGGAAGGGGGGGCCGGCGGGGGCCGGGTGGTGGGCGTTGGCACGCCCGAAGACATTGCCGCCAACCCCGACAGCCACACCGGCCACTACCTGGCGCGGCTTCTCCTGAAGGCGCCGCCGTCCCTGGACGCTGGCGAGCTGAATTTTCTCCCGGCGTAGCCACGCCCGTTTTCAAAGGCTTTTGTTGTGAACAGCACGTCCATCTTCACCCGCCGCAAGGTGGTTTTCCTTGTCGCCACGCTGTGCTGCCTGCTTTGGGGCAGCGCCTACCCGGCGATCAAGAACGGCTACGCGCTTTTCAACATCGCGGCCGACGACATTGCCTCCAAGCTGGTGTTCGCGGGCTGGCGTTTCATCTTTGCCGGCCTGGTGCTGCTGGTGATTGCCGCCATCGGCCGCAAAACGCTGCGGCTGGACCGGCGCACGCTGGGCCAGGTGACGCTGCTGGGCCTGACCCAGACCAGCGTGCAGTATGTGTTTTTCTACATCGGCCTGGCCTACGCCACCGGCGTGAAAAGCTCGATCATGAACGCCACCGGCACCTTTTTCAGCGTGCTGCTGGCCCACTACATCTACAAGAACGACCGGCTCAGCTTCAACAAGGTGCTGGGCTGCGTCGTCGGCTTTGCCGGCGTGATGGTGGTCAACTTCAGCGCCGGCCTGCTGAGCTTTGACTTCACGCTGCTGGGCGAAGGCTTCATCGTCATCGCCGCCTTTGTGCTGTCGGCCGCCAGCATCTACGGCAAGAAGGTGTCGCAGCATGTCGATTCAGTGGTGCTGACCGGCTACCAGCTGACGATTGGCGGGGTGGCGCTGCTGCTGGTCGGCTTTGCGGCCGGCGGCACGCTGACCGGCTTCACCGTCAAGTCCACCGCACTGCTGGCTTATCTGGTGGTGCTGTCTTCCGCGGCCTTCGCGCTCTGGACCATCCTGCTCAAGTACAACCGGGTCAGCATGGTGACGGTCTTCAACTTCATGATTCCGGTGTTCGGCACCGTGCTGTCGGCCCTGTTCCTGGACGAACGCATCCTGGAATGGAAGAACGCCGTGGCGCTGGTGCTGGTGTGCTACGGCATCTGGCTGGTCACCAAGGAAGAAAAGCCGGCGCTGGCCGGCGCCTGAGGCCGCGCGCCGGGAAATTTATATGTTTTAGGGCTGTAGCGCACGCCACATAAGCGCAAGCAGCTATGTTTTTTATAGCAAATGATTAACGTCCGTACAGGGTCGCCGGTGCTGTCCAGCGGAATTTTCCGGCGCGCCGTATCACGGGGTGAATCGATCAGGCGCTGGGGGCACGCCGCAGGCCTGCCCCCAGCGCCTCGCGTGCCCGGGGTTCACCGCGCCGGTGGGCATGCGCCCCTGCAGCAGGTCGGCCACCTGCGCCACGGTTTCCATTGCCTGGTGCTCGATGGCCGGCAGCGTCAGGCCGCCGATGTGCGGCGTGGCGATGACGCGCGGATGCGCCGCCAGGCGGGCCGTGGGCATCTGGTCGGGGGCGCGGCCCACGTCGAGCGCGCAGCCGGCCAGCTGCCCCGCGTCCAGCGCCGCCAGCAGCGCGTCTTCATCGACCAGGTTGCCGCGCGCGGCATTGATGAAGAAGGCGCCCGGCTTCATTGCGGCAAAGGCCTTGGCATCCATCAGGTTCTCGGTCGCCTCGGTGGCGGCGGCCAGGCAGACCACATGGTCGGCCTGCGCCAGCAGCCGGTCCAGGCTGACCTCCAGCAGTTCAGGCCGGTCGATGGGCGTATACGGGTCGGCCACCACGACGCGCATGCCCAGCGCCAGCGCGATAGTGCACAGGTAGCGGCTGATCTGGCCGTAGCCGATGACGCCCATCGTGGCGCCGCGCAGCTCGCGGCCCATCAGGCTGGGCACGGGCTGGCCGGCATGGTAGAGCGCGCTGGAGGCGCTGATGTGGCGGCTCAGGTCGATCATCGCGCCGATGATCCATTCCGACACCGACGCCACAAAGCCGGCGCTGGCCTGCGTCACCAGCACGCCGTGGCGGCTGGCGGCCGGCACGTCGATGTTGCGGATGTCGATGGCGCAGCGCATGAAGGCCTGGAGCCGGGGCAGCGCCGCAAACAGCGCCGCGTCGGCCGGCGTCTGGCGGTAGGAAATGACGATATCGCAGCCGGCGGCCAGTTCGGCGAGCTGCCGCGCTGGCAGGTCGGCCCGGCCCGGGTTGAAGCGCACCTCGGCCAGCGCCTGCAAGGCGGCGGTGGCGCGTTCGCCGAAATACTGGGCGCGGTTGGCGGGCGAATGGCTGAGAAAAATCGTGGTCATGCGGCACCTTGGCGGGCTGCTTCGGAAGCAGGCTGTTTTCTGGAAAATTTCATCATCATGCCTTCAGCCGTGCCCTGGGTTCAGGCGGGTTGAACGCCACAATGCCGCAAGCCATAATGACAGCGGGCATGGTTCATGCGTCATTTATCTTGTTCAGCCATGGCTGCCCGGCTTCATCACAGACTCCCAGACCGTCAGATCGCCTTAAGGACTTTTCATGAACCACCCGATGCTCCCCCTCACCCGCCGCGTGCTGTGCGCCACCGCTGCGGCTGCCCTGCTGGCTTGCCATGGCACGGCCGCGCTGGCCGCCACGCCCAAGGACACGCTGGTGATCGCGTTTGCCTTCGACGACATCATCAGCGTCGATCCGGCCGAGTCGTTTGAACTCTCGGGCGGCGAACTGCTGGGCAACACCTATGACCGGCTGGTGCGGCTGGACGCGAACGACCCCTCCAAGCTGGTCGCCGACGCGGCGCAGTCGTGGACGGTCGCGCCCGACGGCAAGACCTACAGCTTCACCTTGAAACCCGGCCTGAAGTTCGCGTCGGGCAATCCGCTGACGGCCGAGGACGTGGTGTATTCGCTGCAGCGCGCCGTCACGATCGACAAGTCGCCGGCCTTTATCCTGACGCAGTTCGGCTTCACCAAGGACAACGTCAAGGACAAGATCAAGCAGACCGGGCCGCTGACCCTGACGATCGAGACCGACAAGGCCTACGCGCCGACCTTCGTGCTGAACTGCATGACGGCCGACGTCGGCTCCATCGTGGACAAGAAGCTGCTGCTCTCCAAGGAGGTCAATGGCGACTGGGGCTACGCCTGGCTCAAGACCAACTACGCCGGCTCCGGCCCGCTCAAGCTGCGCGAATGGCGGGCGAACGAGATCATCGCGCTGGAGCGCAACGACAACCACTACGGCCCCAAGGCGCCGCTGGCCCGCGTCATCTACCGCCATGTCAAGGAAGCGGCGACCCAGCGCCTGCTGCTGGAAAAAGGCGACATCGACGTGGCCCGCAACCTGAGCCCCGGCGACCTGGCCGCGCTGGCCTCCAGCAAGGACATCAAGATCACCTCGGCGCCCAAGGGCACGATCTACTACATCAGCCTGAACCAGAAAAACCCCAACCTGGCCAAGCCGGAAGTGCGCGAAGCGATGAAATGGCTGGTGGACTATTCAGCCATCGGCGACACGCTGATCAAGAACATCGGCGTGATCGACCAGAACTTCCTGCCCGTCGGCATGCTGGGCGCCAGCACCGAAAAGCCCTACAAGCTCGACGTGGCCAAGGCCAAGGCGCTGCTGGCCAAGGCCGGGCTGCCCAACGGCTTCAAGGTGACGATTGACATGCGCACCATCCAGCCGGTGCAGGGCATCACCGAGGCCTTCCAGCAGACCGCCAAGCAGGCCGGCATCGACATCGAGATCGTCCCCGGCGACGGCAAGCAGACGCTCACCAAGTACCGCGCCCGCACCCACGACCTGTACATCGGCCAGTGGGGCGCCGACTACTGGGACCCGCATTCCAACGCCGACACCTTCACCCGCAACCCCGACAATTCCGACAACGCCAAGAGCAAACCCTTGTCCTGGCGCAACGCCTGGGACATTCCCGAGCTGACCAAGAAGTCGGACGCCGCCATCCTGGAGCGCGACACGGCCAAGCGCAAGGCGATGTACGAAGAGCTGCAGGCCGAGTTCCGCAAGACCAGCCCGTTCATCATGCTGTACCAGCAGACCGAGGTGGCGGCCTACCGCAACAACGTCAGCAACCTGAAGCTGGGGCCCTCGTTCAGCACCAACTACATGTTCACCGTGTCCAAGAAGTAACCAGAAACCGGGAATCCTCATGCCATGGTCAGCCATCAATTCGCCCGTGTCATTCCCGCGCAGGCGGGAATCCAGCAAGGGCTGGGCGTCTGGGCCGCTGGATCCCCGCCTGCGCAGGAATGACGGTCAAAAACCTTTTTTTTCCACTGTTTAGCTGTGGCAGTTCCTGACCCCCTGGCCGCTGGCCAGGCCAGTCTCGGCATTGCCAGCCCTGAAAGCGCTGCCGCCCTGCAGCTGACCGCCAAGCGCTCGGCCGGCCGGCGCGCCGGCGGCGTGGCCAGCGCCGTGGGCCGCTTCCTGCTGGTGATCT
Organism: Polaromonas sp.; assembly: GCA_028292745.1. Taxonomy (GTDB): domain Bacteria; phylum Pseudomonadota; class Gammaproteobacteria; order Burkholderiales; family Burkholderiaceae_C; genus Polaromonas. The sequence continues at coordinate 13,658 of JAQGLT010000083.1, forward strand.
TTCTCACCTACCTGGGGCTGCTGGCGGTCACCTTTTTCATCGGCCGGGTGATTCCGGTCGATCCGGTGCTGGCCATCGTCGGCGACCGGGCGCCGGCCCATGTCATCGAGCGGGTGCGCGAGGAGCTGGGGCTGAACAAGCCGCTCTACGAGCAGTTCTACCTCTACCTGGGCAAGGTGCTCAAGGGCGACTTCGGCACCTCGGTGCTGACGGCCAACCCAGTGCTGCAGGACATCCGGCGCGCCTTTCCGGCCACGCTGGAGCTGGCGACGCTGGGCATTGTCATCGGTGTCGGCTTCGGCGTGCCGCTGGGCGTGTGGGCGGCGGTGCGGCGCGGCGGGCTGGTGGACCAGCTGGTGCGGGTGATGGGGCTGATCGGCTACTCGGTGCCGATCTTCTGGCTTGGGCTGATGGGGCTGGTGGTGTTTTATGCCAAGCTGGGCTGGGTCAGCGGGCCGGGGCGCATCGACGTGGCCTATGAGTACACCCTCACGCCCGTCACCGGGCTGATGCTGCTGGACACCGCCATGGCCGGCGAATGGGAGGCCTTCGGCAATGCGTTTTCGCACCTGATTTTGCCGGCCTCGCTGCTGGGCTATTTCTCGCTGGCCTACATCAGCCGCATGACCCGCTCCTTCATGCTCAACGAGCTGGCGCAGGAATACGTGATTGCGGCCCGCGCCAAGGGCCTGTCCGAAGCCCGCATCATCTGGCGCCACGCGCTGCGCAATGCCATGGTGCCGCTGGTCACGGTGATCGCGCTGTCGTACGCCGGCCTGCTCGAAGGCTCGGTGCTGACCGAAACCGTGTTCTCCTGGCCCGGCCTGGGCCTGTATATCACTAACTCACTGCAGAACGCCGACATGAACGCGGTGCTGGGCGGAACCATCGTGGTCGGCTCGGTCTTCATCGGGCTGAACCTGCTGTCCGATGTGCTGTACCGGCTGCTCGACCCGAGGACACGCGTTCGATGACCGACGCCACATTTATAAAAGCCGAAAGCCTGCCCGTGCGCAGCGACGGGCTGCCCCTAGCAAGTGCAGCCCCCTCGGGGGGCAGAGAGCCACACGCAGTGGGCGAACGTGGGGGCCTCGTTGCCTGGCTAACGTCTGACCGGCCGATGTCCAGAAGGCAGGCCGGACTGGGCCGGGCCTATCAGGGCTGGCGCAACTTTGCCCGCAACCGGCTGGCGCTGGTCGGCCTTTTCATCGTGCTGGCGCTGGTCCTGGTGGCGATTTTTGCCGACCAGCTGGCGCCCTACTCGGCCTATGTCGGCGACCTGCGCACCACGCGGCTGCTGCCGCCGTCGTGGGCGCACTGGATGGGCACCGACGATCAGGGGCGCGATATTTTGTCGCGGCTGATCCACGGCTCGCGCATCACGCTGTTCGTGGTGGTGCTGGTCGCCGTGCTGGCCGCGCCCATCGGGCTGCTGGTCGGCACTGTAGCGGGTTACGCCGGCGGGCTGGTCGATGCGGCCCTGATGCGCGTCACCGACATTTTTCTGGCGTTTCCGCGCCTCATTTTGGCGCTGGCGCTGGTGGCCGCGCTCGGCCCCGGCATCGAGAACGCGGTGATTGCGATTGCCATCACCTCCTGGCCCCCGTATGCGCGGCTGGCGCGGGCCGAAACCCTGACGATACGGCAGACCGACTACATCGCCGCGGTGCAGCTGCTGGGCGCGTCGCCCTGGCGCATTGTGCTGCGCCACATCATGCCGCTGTGCCTGTCGTCGGTGATCGTGCGGGTCACGCTGGACATGGCCGGCATCATTTTGACGGCCGCCGGTCTGGGCTTCCTCGGCCTGGGCGCGCAGCCGCCAATGCCCGAATGGGGCGCGATGATCGCCAACGGGCGACTCTATGTGCTTGACCAGTGGTGGGTCGCGGCGGCGCCCGGCGCGGCGATTTTCATCATCAGCCTGGCGTTCAACCTGCTGGGCGACGGCCTGCGCGATGCGCTCGACCCCAAGGGCAGCAAATGAGCAGCGCCGCAACCTCTTCCCCGCTGCTGGTCGTCGATGACCTGCGCGTGGCCTTTCCCAACCGCGACGGCGGCATGCTTGAAGCGGTGCGCGGCGTGTCCTTCACCCTGGGCCGCGAGCGGCTGGGCATCGTTGGCGAGTCGGGCTCGGGCAAGTCGCAGACCGGCCGCGCCATCCTGGGTCTGACCGCGCCCGAGGGCCGGGTCACCGCCAGGCGGCTTGAGTTCAGCGGCGTCGATCTGCTGAACTGCAGCCCCAAGCAGCGGCGGGGCCTGCGCGGCGGGCGCATCGCCATGGTGCTGCAAGACCCGAAGTTCTCGCTCAACCCGGTGATGACGATAGGCGCGCAGATCGTGGAGACGCTGGGCGCCCACACCCGCGTGTCGTCGGGCGAGGCCAAAAAGCGGGCGCTGGCGGCGCTCGAATCGGTGCGCATCGACAACCCGGAGCGGGTGTTCAGGCTCTACCCGCACGAGGTGTCGGGCGGCATGGGCCAGCGCGCCATGATCGCCATGATGCTGATTGCCGAGCCCGATATTTTGATCGCCGACGAGCCGACCTCGGCGCTGGACGTGACGGTGCAGCTGCAGGTGCTGTCCATCCTCGATGCGCTGGTGGCCGAGCGCGGCATGGGGCTGATCCTGGTGTCGCACGACCTGCGGCTGGTGTCCACCTTTTGCGACCGCATTCTGGTGATGTACGCTGGCCGGGTGGTCGAGGAACTGGCGGCGGGCGGCCTCGCCGATGCCAGGCACCCGTACACACGAGGCTTGATGGCCTGTTTGCCGCAGCTGGGCCGGTCGGCCCATCCGCTGGCCACGCTGGACCGCAGGCCGGAGTGGGCCTTATGAACACTGTCAACCACGCCGCCCTGGGGCTGGACATCGGCCGGCTGCGCGTCAGCTTCGACGGCTTCGTGGCGGTGGCCGACACCTCGTTTCGCGTGGCGCCGGGCGAGAGCTTCGGCATCGTCGGCGAATCGGGCTCGGGCAAATCGACGGTGCTGCGCGCCATCTGCGGCCTGGCACCGCGCGAATCGGGCACGGTCGCGCTGACAGGCGGCGGCAACGCGCCCGGCGCGCAGGCCGAGCCGGGCAGCAAGGCCTTCCGGCGCCAGGTGCAGATGGTGTTCCAGGACCCCTACGGCTCGCTGCACCCGCGCCAGACGGTGGACCGCCTGCTGGCCGAGCCGCTGGCGATCCACGGCATCCAGGACGCGGAAAAACGCATCGAGCGGGCGCTGGAGGAAGTCGGCCTGGGCCGGGGCTTTCGCTTTCGCTATCCGCACCAGCTGTCGGGCGGGCAGCGCCAGCGCATCGCGATTGCCCGCGCCTTGATCCTGGAGCCGCAGATTTTGCTGCTCGACGAGCCCACGTCGGCGCTCGATGCGTCGGTGCAGGCCGAGGTGCTGAACCTGCTCGAAGACCTGCGCCGCCAGCGCCACCTGACCTTCATCATGGTCAGCCACGACCTGGCGGTGGTCACCCACCTGTGCGAGCGGCTGATGGTGATGCAGCGCGGCCAGACGGTCGAGCTGCTGGCGTCCAGCGACCTGGCCGCCCACCGCGTCGCCAACCCCTACACCCTGCGCCTGATGCAGGCGTCGTCGGGCTTCCAGCGCCGGGAGGCCTTGGCAAAGGCCGCCTGACGCGTCAGGCCCGGCAGCGGCCGGCCAGCGAAATTGCTATTTATTTGATAGCTGCGTGCGCAGGAACCGCATGCGCTGCAGGCATTATTTGCTTAAAAATAGCAATGGCCCGGCTTGCCACAGCGCCCGAATCCGCTGGGGAAGGAAAAATCAGGACCGGGCCGACCACCGCCATGGCCGAGCGCGACATCACGCTTGTGATGGGCAACAATAGGCTGCGCGTCGCGGGCCAGGTCTGGCGCCAGCCCTGAATTCAATCGTCAACCCTCGAACCTGGAACCTTCCATGTCCTCCATCACCCTGCGTTTTCTGGCCGAACCCGGTGCTGTCAACTTCGGCGGCAAGGTCCATGGTGGCACCGTCATGAAATGGATCGACGAAGCCGGCTACGCCTGCGCCACCCGCTGGGCCAAGCGCTCCTGCGTGACGGTCTCGGTCGGCAGCATCCGCTTTCAGCGCCCAATCCTCAGCGGCGACCTGGTGGAGGTCGAGGCGCGCCTGGCCTACACCGGCCGCACCAGCATGAACATCTCGGTCGAGGTGCGCAGCGGCGACATGAAGACCGGCCAGATGGAGGTGGTGACCGAATGCCTGGTGGTCTTCGTGGCCCTTGACGCGGAAGGCCAGCCCCTCGCGGTGCCGACCTGGATGGCCGAAACGCCCGGCGACATGGCCCTGGCCCAGCGCGTCAAGGCGCACCTTGACAGCGCCCGCGCCAAGAGCGCCGTCTGACCCGGCCACCCGCGCCGATAAGAAGCCAAGCGTTGGGCAGCGGGGGCGTGGCGACCGCTTTGGCGGTATGAGGAGCCGGCTTTGACGCGATGAATTTACCCTGTGTGACTTCACGCCGTTTCAGCTCGAGGCGGCCCGCTTCACGTCAGATTCAATGCCAGCAGCGGCCTGACCGACGGATGCGGCAGAAGCGCGGCAGGGCGCGTACGCGTCGAACTCAGCCCTGTACGCTTGGGTCTGGATGGCAAGCAGCCCGAGGACCGAATGAAAATAATGGTCGTGCGAAATCTTTTGCTGCGACTGGCCGCGCAGGCAGTCTGGCGAAACCCTGGTGCGCAGTGCGTATGCGCCTGAAATCCAGGTAATCCATGGCACACGCTTTTGCACGTCGGGCGCGACAAGATAGGGCATGCCGTGCAGGTACAAATTGTTTTCGCCCAGCGACTCGCCATGATCGGCCACATAAACCATGGCCGGGTCGTAGCCCGATTGCCGCGTCTTCAGCCAAGCGATGGTGGAGGAAAGAAAGTGATCGGTATAAGCGATGCTGTTGTCGTAGGCGTTGACAAGCCCTGCACGATCGCAATTTTGCAGATCGTTGCTTTCGCATTCGGGCTTGAACGGCTTGTAAGCCGGCGGCGAACGCAGATGGTAGGCCGGACCGTGGCTGCCCATCTGATGCATGACGACAACAACGCCCTGCGCCCTGCGGTCTGCCGGCAGGGCTGCGAGACGCGCGTCAATGTCCTTGAGCATGATGCCGTCGTAGCATTCCCCGCCAGGGCACAGCTGCGGATCGGTGAGGTTCGCCGTGCTGACATTGCCCACTCGATCGCACACGCCCTTGCAGCCCGACTGGTTATCCAGCCACAGCACGGCCATGCCGGCATGCTGGATGACATCCAGCAGTCCTTCGGAATTGAATTTCCGCGATTCATAGCCTTCGCGGCCCATGTCTGAAAACATGCACGGGACAGAGGCCGCGGTGCTGGTGCCGCACGACCAGGCATTGAGAAAGCTGCTGACGCCGTGTCTGGCAAGTCCGGGCGTGGTGTTGCGCGCGTAGCCGTTGAGGCCGAAGTTCGCGCTGCGCCCGGTTTCGCCCAGCACCAACACCAGCAGCGGCGGCCGGCTGGTGGCGACGGTCGCGGCGACGCGCGCGTCCAGGCCCAGCGGTCTGATCACCGACGCGTCGCGCTGCAGCGGCTTCGCCGCCAGGTAAGCCATGGCGTAAGCCGAATTGAGGGGATTGATCAAATAGCGCACTTCCTTGTGATTGCGCATGGTGGACGCCAGCGGGCTGAAACTCGCCATCACCAGCAGCATCAATGCCAGCATCGCAACCGCGACCTGAAAAATATTGTCCACCGCACGGCGCGGCCAGCGCCCGTAGTCCACCTTCCAGCGCCAGACCACGAGCGACGGCACCGCCCACAGCATCAGCAGTGTTAAAAAAAGCTTGCCGCCCAGTAGATCGCGCACTTCGCGAGGATCTGTCTGCATGGCATTGGCCATCATCGCCGGATCGATCACCACGTGATAACTCATCATGAAATAGGAGCCACCGGCCGCCGCGAGCAAGAAAGCGCCGAGCATCGGCTTGAGCATCCAGCGCCAGGCAAACAGGCTGAGCAGGCCGCTCATCGCCGCCACGATCATCAGGCCGAGCGCGCCGGCAAAGAGCCAGCCTTGCGCATCGGACAGCACCGAAAGCTCGCCAAACGACTTCCATAGCGCGATGTTCCCGGCAGCGGCCGTCCAGGCACTGGCTGTCAGGATGAGCCACGCAGGGTGGCTGCCCCGAGGGGCGAGAGGAGGCAGCTCGGCGGTGGACTTTAAGGGGGAGGCAGTCCAGGTCATGCGGCTTCGCCGCCCAGAAGAGCAAAGCTTGAAGGTGCATGCCTTGTGGTGCCAATCAACTTGAGCGAATCGACAACCGTCACTGCCTGCAGGGGGGCGGCAAGCGTGAGCCCCCTGTTTGAAAAAATTTGCATGGCGCAGAGCATCGGCGTCTTGTCTTAAGTCTTCCTTAACAGCCTCACCGGCACCGCCCCTCTAGGGAATTCATGTCAGGTTGTGCGAAAAATGCCGCATCCCAGTGCCAGGCAGTTCACTGCCTGGCGCCGCATCCGGGGCCCAGGGGTCCCCGAATCGCCCATGCGTGAAGCACAATGCGGCCATGCGCGTACTGGTCGTTGAAGATGATGAAGGCATTGCCAGGGGACTTGAGAGCCATTTAAGGCGTTTGGGATGGGCTGTCGACATCACCGGCGGGGTTGAATCTGCTTGGTCGGCGCTGGGCGTTGAGCGTTTCGATGTAGTCTTGCTCGATCTGTGCTTGCAGGACGGGGATGGATCGGAAGTGCTGCGTCGGTTGCGAAAGTCTGCAGCGGACCGATTGCCCGACGCGGGCACGCCCGTGCTTATCATGACCGCGCGCGACCAGGTCGCGGCCCGTATTGAATGCCTGGACATGGGCGCGGACGACTACGTTACCAAGCCGTTCAATCCTGACGAGCTTGCCGCGCGCATGCGGGCCTTGCGGCGCAGAGCGGTTGGTCGAGCTCAATCGGTCATAACGGCCGGTTCCCTTGAAATCAACCCGGCGACCCGTACCGTTCAGGTAAAACACAGGCAGGTCGAGCTTTCATCGCGCGAGTTTGGCGTTTTGCTGGCGCTTGTTGAAGTGCGCCCGCGCGTGCTGTCCAGGCAGCAGATTGAAATGCGGCTCTACAACTGGGACAACGCCCTGGACAGCAATGCCATCGAAGTGCACGTTCACCATTTGCGAAAGAAATTAGGCGAAGGGCTTATCCGCACCCTGCGCGGCGTCGGTTATTTTGTGCCGGAGGAGTTGCCGTGATCACTCGAAACTCATTGACGGCCAGCCTGATGACCTGGGCGCTTGGCGCCTTGCTGATCGTGTGGGGCGGGTTTGCCATGCTGGGCTACCGCACAGGCATTCATGAAGCCGATGAACTTACCGACGGCCATCTCGCAAGCGTCGCCCTGCTCGAGCTTGCCGAGGATTTTCAAGCGCCCGAGGCGCGAGGCGACCTCGCAAACACGCCGGGTCTGTCGAACTTGAAAAGCCACGACTACCAGCGCTCGATGAGCGTTGTTGCATGGAACGCGGCAGGCGACGTGGTGATGCGCACAGGCAAGGCGCCTTCGGTTCCTTTCAGCGAAAAAGAGGGTTTCGAGACTTTGCAGCTGGGGTCTCCTCCGAGTGCCTGGCGCGCCTTCTCACGCTGGGAAGGCCCCAGCCATGCGCGCAAGGTCACCGTGCTGCTTGATGCGGCGGAGCGCGACGAACTGGCAAAAGACATTGCCGAGCAAGTGGCAGGCCCGGGCTTTTGGCTGCTGCCGGTGGTGGCGCTGGCACTGGGGTTTGCTATACATCGCGGCTTGCGCCCGCTCTATGCGCTGTCACGCGCCGTTGACGCGCTGGACGTTCATCAGCCCTCCCCCCTGCAGGGACCGTATTCGCAGCAAGAGTTTCGCGCGGTCGTCGATTCAATCAACACCCTGGCGGGCCGCTATCAGGCGGCGGTTGCGCGCGAGCGCGAACTCGCCACCGAACTGGCGCATGAGCTGCGCACGCCGTTGGCCTCGCTCACGCTGCAGGCATGGGCGTTGCGCCATTCGGCCTCGGACGCAGAGCGCGAACGGCTGTTATCGCAACTCGAACTCGATGCGCTGCGCGCCGGGCAGGTGCTGTCCAACCTCCTATCACTGGCACGCGCCAACCGCACGGACATGCTTGAGGCCAGACAGGTGCTGGATCTGGACCTGCTGGCAACGGCGGAGGTGGCGCAATTCGGACAGTCAGCGCTGGATAGCCAGCATGAGCTTTCGCTGCTCAGCCCGGGCCCTTTTATCCTGACGGGGCATGCCGTACTGCTCGGCCTCGTGTTGCGCAACCTCATCGAGAATGCGCTGGGCCACACGCCTCCGGGCACGCGTGTCGAAGTACAGCTGGATCCGCAAGCGCGCTGGCTGCAGGTCTGCGATTCGGCCGCATCGGCGCCAACGCGGCCAGACCCCGCACCTTATACCGCTGCTGCGTCGCGTTCGCTGGGCCTGGGTTCGGGCCTGCGTGTTGTGGAAAAAATCGCTGCCATCCATGGCGCGCATTTTGGGCGGGTGCCGCCGCCGCCAGGCTTTACCTGTTGCTACCGGTTGGCTTTTTCGCTTACCGCCCCCAAGCCAGATTGATCTGCGTTTTTTGGCGGCGGCCAAGCGCCAGAGCATGGGGCAGGCACAGACATAGGCTTGCGAAGCCGTCTGACAGCGGGCTTTTTTTGCTGTGCAAGACTGAGGCTTTAAAAAGTCTAAAGGAAACCCGCCATGTCCACCTCCCCGATGGATTCCCTGCACGATCTGAAAAAATACGACGAGCGCCGCCCCGGCTTTGCGGGCGAGCACTGGCTGGTGCTGGGCGCCGGCGCCGCGCTGCTGCTGGCCTCGCGCCGCAGCCGCTCGCCCCTGCGCCGCACCATGGGTTCGGCGTTGGGCACCGCCCTGCTCTACCGCGCGGCGAGCGGCCGCCAGGGCCTGGCCAAGGTGCTGCGCTACCTGCCCCTCGGCAAACGGAGCTGGACCTCGGTTTGACGTGTCTTTGACATGTTCGTGGCGTCTGCTTAACGTGCGCCAGGCGTCAAGTCGAAGCGATGGCGCCCTGGGCGCTGGACCGCGCCGCTTGCAGCAGGTCGCGGGTGCTGCGGGCTTCCCGGCGGGCGGCGCCGGCGAAGTCTTCGTGCGCCGCCGAGGCATAAAGAATGGCGCGTGACGAGTTCACGATGATGGGGGCGCCCGGCCGCCAGCCCGCCTTGACCGTCGCCACCGCATCGCCGCCCTGCGCGCCGACGCCCGGAATCAGCAAAGGCAGCGTGGGCGCCACGGCGCGCACCCGTTCGATCTCCACCGGGTAGGTGGCGCCCACCACCAGCCCGAGCTGGCCGTTGAGGTTCCAGGGGCCCTGCGCCAGCCGGGCGACATGCTCGTACAGCAGCGGCTGGCCGTCCACCGACGCCAGGCGCTGGTTCTGCAGGTCGGCGCCGCCGGGGTTGGAGGTGCGGCACAGCAGGAAAGCGCCCTTGCCGTGGTGCTTCAGGTAAGGCGCGACCGAATCGAAGCCCATGAAGGGCGACAGCGTGACCGCATCGGCGCCGTAGCGCTCGAAGGCCTCGATGGCGTACTGCTCGGCGGTGCTGCCGATGTCGCCGCGCTTGGCATCCAGGATGACGGGCACCTGCGGCGCCGCCCGGCGCATGTGGGCGATCAGCCGCTCCAGCTGGTCTTCGGCGCGGTGCGCGGCAAAGTAGGCGATCTGGGGCTTGAAGGCACTCACCAGGTCCGCCGTGGCGTCGACAATGGCGGCGCAAAAATCGTAGATTTTCCTGGCGTCGCCCTTGAGCTTGCCAGGAAACCGGGCGGGTTCCGGGTCCAGGCCCACGCACAGCATCGAGTTGTTTTGGCGTTCTGCAGCGCCCAGCATGTCGAGAAAGGTCATGGCTTATTGTAAGAAGCCCCGCAGCGCGCAGCGCCTGGGCACGGCCAGCAGCAATGCACCAAAACCGTGACAATGCAGCTTCTGCCGCCACCCCCACCGCCATGCAACTCACCCGCCAGCAACTTCTGCTCCTTGCCTTCCTCACCCTCATCTGGGGCCTGAACTGGCCGGTCATGAAGCTGGGCGTGACCCATTTCCCGCCGCTGAGTTTTCGCGCCCTGTCGATCTGGCTCGGCCTGCCGGTGCTGGGCGGGGTGATGCTGGCGCTGAAAACGCCGTTTTTTGTGCCGCGCCACAGCTACCGAGAGCTGTTCTGGCTGTCGCTCACGAACATGGTGCTGTGGAACGTGCTGATCATCCTGGCGGTCAGTCACCTGAGCAGCGGGCGCGCCGCCATTCTGGCCTACACCATGCCGATCTTCTCGGCGCTGCTGGGCGCCTGGTTTTTCGGCGCCCGCATGAATCCGCGCAACTGGCTCGGCGTTGCCGCTGCCGCGCTCGGCGTGGGGCTGCTGCTCTGGTATGAGCTGACCCACCTGTCGGGCCGGCCGCTGGCGGTGCTTGGCGCGCTGGTGGCCGCGGCGCTGTGGGCGCTGGGCACGCAGCAGCTGCGCCGCACCCGCATCGGCGTGGCCACGCTGACGCTTTCCTTCTGGATGACGGTGCTGACGGCAGTGGTGCTTTCGGTGCTGGCTGTCGCGCTGGAACGGCCGCAATGGAAAGCGCCCGGGCCCGCCGCCTGGGCGGCCATCGGCTACAACGCGGTGCTGGTCTTCGGCTTCACCCAGGCGGCCTGGATGACGCTGGCGCGCGGCCTGCCGCCGATCGCCTCCACCCTGAGCGTGATGATGATTCCTGTCATCGGCGTCTTCTCCGGCGCCTTGGCCCTGGGCGAGGTGCTGCACTGGCAGGACTGGACCGCGGTGGCGCTGATGGTGGTGGCGATTGCCTCGGTGCTGGCGCCGGGGCGGACCGCCGCCACCTGAAGGCCGCCCGCTCAGCCGGGCGGCGCGGCGTCGGGCGCAGGCACCCGGCTCATGGCCAGGCACAGGTCGTCCCACGCCTTGGCCTTGTCGGCGGGAATGCGCAGCAGGTAGGGCGCGTCGTAGGTCACAAGGGTCTGCACGCCCTGCAGCGCATGGAACCGGCCCCGCAGCTTGCCCAGCGGCTCGGCGGACTGCAGCAGCGCCTGGGCCGCCAGCCGGCCCATGACCAGCACGACATCGGGCTGCGCACGCGCGAGCAGGTCGGTGAGCGCCGCCGAAAATGCGTCGCTCATCGCCGCCGCGTGGCGCACCAGGGGCGCGAACAGCACGGCCTCGGCCTGGTGCAGGCGGGCAGCGCGCAGCATGTTGTCGAGCAGCCGTCCGGCATCGCCTTCAAACACGGCCTTGTGCAGGGCGCTGGCCGGTGTTTCGGCCAGCACCAGCCAGCGCCCGCCGCCGGCCTGGGCGGTTGGCGCATACAGCGCCTGCGCCTCGCCCAGCTGCCAGGAGGCCGGCCGGC
>JAQGLT010000113.1 GCA_028292745.1 Polaromonas sp.
TTCAATTTCCGGTGCATTGATAATGTCATCAAAAAATAATCCCCCCAAAATTTGAAGCTCAGTCGCGATAGGATTTCGGCTTTTATAGCCGGGATAATCTTGAAGTCTTGCAGATAATTTTCGTGGGGGAGGCGTAGAGACAGTTTTTGTTAATATTTTTTGTAAATTACCTTCTGCAAGAGCTACGGGAGTAACCAGATCCCAAGCTTCCCTGAAATTTTCATATAGATGCGCAAGGCTTGAATAAACAACGCATTTACCCTTCTCAGAACTGATTCCATCGAGACGTGCGCCCAGTAAAAAAACCCACTGCCTTCCATTTGTAACGGCAGCATATGGAATGCCGCGTTTTTGACAATAACCGATTGCCTGCTCAACAGCCTCTTTGAACGCTTGATTATTTTCGAAAAGTGTGTCTAGTTTTAATACGTTCTTGTTTAAATTGACTGGAAGTTCAAAACCAATCGATTCTCTTTTTGCCTCTACGAGCAAGCGTACAGGAGACCCACATTCATAGTCAGTGAAATCGCCACGATTGTGCTTTTCCACAGTCATGCTTAAACGATCCCATCCAAATATCTGAGTTAATATTTGGTCAATTATTCGAAATCTTGCAGTAGCCTCATTGAAATCTTTTAAATTAACAGTGTCAGTAATAAGATTATTTAAGCCAATTTGGGCCGCTTCGTAGTTGTTCATGTCGTTAAATATCTTTCTAGATTTCTGCGCCCAAGCTCACATTAAGGTTCTGTCCTATTATCACAAGCACTTCCCTATGATGTAAAAAAATATTGCTTTTTAGGGACAGACATGCGTTTTTGGCCGAAAACAGCAGCTTATTGCCGATAGCAATTGACACTGTCTTCAAAACGCTTTGCTTCGTAGTAAGAGCAGATGGTGATCATCAAATTAGGATGCGCTCGACCTCATCGAGCGAGACCTGATCCTGGCGCCGGTCGTAGAGGCCGGTGGTCCTGGCGCTCTCGTGGTTGGCCATCTGCTGGGCTACCTCGAGTTTGCCCCCATTGCGCAGGTACTCGGTGATGCCGGTGGCGCGAAAGGAGTGGCAGCCGATGCGGGTGTGCACCTGGGCGCTCAGGGCGCGCCGCCCGATCATGCGGTAAACGTCGGCCTGGCCCATCGGGGTGGCGGCCAGTGTGCCGGTGCGCCCCACGGCCGAGCGGAACAAAAACGCTTTCCTGTCGGCCGGCTGCAGCGCCTCTAAATAAGCATGCAGATAGTCGTCCAGGTTGTGGTGGCAGGGCATTTCGTGCTGCTTGCCGCCTTTTTCGTTCAGGCGCACCCAGGTGCGCCGGCCCTGGACATAGACATCTTCAATCTTCATTCCAATGGCCGCACCGACCCGGGCGAAGGTGTAGACCATCAGGCCGATGAGCGCGCGGTCGCGCAGGCCCATCAGCGTGGAGACATCGATGGCATCCAACAACGCCCGGGCCTCCTCGGCGGCGAGCACCGGCGTTTTTCCCTTCTTGACCGAGTGGCGCGGCCCGCGCACGGCGCTGGCCGGGTTGAAGGGCAGCACCTGCCCGACGACGAGCCAGTCGAACAGCACGCGCAGGGCGGCGAGCTGCAGCTTGACGGAAGGCGCCGACAGGCGCGCGCCTAGCTGCTCTATATAGGCGGCGACATGCACCGGCCCGATGGCGCCCAGGTCTTTGAGGCCATGCGCCTCGCACTAGGCAGCGAATTGCCCGATTGCATGCGCATAGGCCTTGCGGGTGTTCGGATTGCGGATGTTGGCGGTGAAGAATTCGAGCGTGCGCTTATGCGCGGCGGGCGTGGCGGTAAAAAGCACCGGCAAACTTGCCCAACCCGAAATGCTGGAGCCAGGCACAAGCGCCCTACCCGTTCCGGAATTGTCCGCGCCATTCAATGAATCGATCAAGGTGTTCATTCATGAATGATAACGTCCCTTATCATTCATGATAGATAGGATGCACTGAAATGAGCCAAGCCATCACCCAAATCCCGCCCAGCTCGCTGGCCACCTTGCCAGCGCTTTTCACGCCCGACGCCAGGACGGCCAAACGCACCCTCGAGTTCTTCACCGCGCAGATCCGCAACTCCAACACCCGCCGGGCCTATGCGCGCGCCACCAGCCGTTTTGCCGCCTGGTGCGCCGAACACGGCCTGGATGATCTGCAGGCCATCGAACCAGTGCATGTGGCCGCCTACATCGAAACCCTGCAACTGCAGATGACCGCGCCCTCGGTCAAGTTGCAGCTGGCCGCCCTGCGCGTCCTGTTCGACTGGCTGGTGATTGGCCAGGTCATCCCTGTCAACCCTGCCGCGTCCGTGCGCGGGCCAAAGCACTCGGTCAAGAAAGGGAAAACGCCCGTGTTGGCCGCCGACGAGGCGCGAACGCTGCTCGATGCGATTGACACCTCTACCATCACAGGCCTGCGCGACCGCGCGCTCATCGGCCTGATGGTCTACACCTTTGCCCGCGTGGGCGCGGTGATCAAGATGCAGGTGGAAGATGTCTATGTGCAGGGCCGGCGCACCTGGGTGCGGCTGCATGAAAAAGGCGGCAAGGAGCATGAGATGCCGTGCCATCACAACCTGGATGACTACCTGCATGCTTACCTGGAAGCGGCCCAGTCGGGCGCGAAAGCTTATTTGTTTCGCACGGCCACGGGCCGCAGCGCTTCACTGTCAAGCCGGCCTATGAGCCAGTCCGATGTCTGGCGAATGATTGGGCGCCGGGCCGAGCAGGCCGGGATCAAGACCAGGATCGGCTGCCACACCTTCCGGGCCACCGGCATCACGGAGTACCTGCGCAATGGCGGCAAGCTGGAGATCGTCCAGCAGATGGCCAACCATGAAAGCGCCCGCACCACCGGCCTCTATGACCGGCGCAACGACCAGGTCTCGCTTGACGAGGTGGAAAGGATCTTAATCTGATCAATGTTATTGCTAATGCTTGCTCCCTTGCTGCTCTTATCCATACAACCATTTAAAGAACGTTTCTTATTAATGGTTGAGGAGGCTGAAGACGGCGCAACTGGCGCTACGGGCGCAGGCTTGGCAAGGGCCAGTCTGGAGTGTGGAGACTCCTAGGCCGCGGAATCTGTCGGCGACCAGTGCCCGCTTTCTGGCGTAATTATCTTCATCCGACCTAAAGCGACCGTCATGAGGTTCACTGGTTGACAAAAATCAGTCTGGGTTTCAAATTCAGGTGGTTTAAGCTCGCGTCGGCCATGCAGCTGTTGGGTACACCATCTTTTTAGATGGTGCGCCTGAACTGGCCTCGCTGTTTGTTTTTTCCTTCCTGTGCCACACCTTCACGTGCCAGCCGATGGCAGGCCGACAGTACGGCCCAAGGCACTAGCTGCAGGGCGTCTGCAATGTCCACATACGGGACCAACTCGTTCGAGAGACAGCCGCGCACCAGTTCCATGACATCTTCCATCGGGGTGTCGAGCTCATCGTTCCAGTCGCACCAGTAGATTTTCGACTGCCACAGGATGAAGTGACTCTTGCAGCCTGTCTCCCTCCACACTGAAGGGAACAGTGAGAGCACTTCCTGGCTGCCGTAAGCCCGCCAAGCTTTTCCCGCCCGCGCATCCAGGTTGATAGTCAACAATTCGCCGCACCCATCGGGGCACGCCATTACAAGGGAGCGGAGAACGCCTCGGTACACCAAGGCCGCATCACCGGGCATCTTCAGCAATGGGTTCGCCTCGTGACGCTGCTCAACTTGCGCCTTGAACGCAAGACGGTTGGCCCTCTTGTTCATGCAGTTTCCACCTGTAAGTTCTTCGCCTCTGCGACGATACGCATGACCAGCCGATTGGCCAACCAGTACGCAAAGCACCTACGGAATTCATCTGCCTCCACATCGCTCGGGTTGGCTTCGAAACTCGCATGGCGCAGCAGAAAGACCGCCAGCACGCGTTTGTACTCGTCATGCCCTAGGACGCAGCTGCGCCCGATGCGCCGAATCTTGCTCAAGCACCCATGAATCCAACAACCCTGGTCGACGGCAGCGCCCTCCAACATTGAGTCGATGACGTCCGGGCGGTAGAGATTTTCCACCCAGGACTGCCACTGCTTCACTTCAAGACCGTCAGACTGGAAGGCAAGCCAAACCTCAAGGCTAGTCGCATCTGCACACGCCGGACCCTTATCCGCCTGAGCGAAGTCGATGACGATGGCGTCGTCTTTACGCACACGAACATTGTCGCCATGCATGTCGCCGTGCATGACGCACTCCTTCCAACTTTGGCGCGGCGCACTGAGGAGGCCCCGCCACAAGTTGGTCGGAGGACGGACCTCTCCGCCAAAAAGCAGCTGCGCCTGCTTGACTCGCTGGCTCGGAATGCTGGCGTGTCGGTCATAAGCAGCCAATGCCGCAACGACCGAGTTAGGACCCTTGTGCAAGTCGGCGCGCTTGCGCCACCCTGCGAGGGTCTCATCGAACAAGGCAGCGATGTACTTTTCCCCATCCCCAGCCTGGGCGCATTCAACCAGCGACTTAGAGCCTTCCACGAACATGCCGACCAGCACGCCCTCAGAAACGCCATAGATTGACCGCTCTACCAGGAAGTTGGGCCTGAGGTTCCAAGTGATGTAGTGCTCTGCGTGCTTGCGAAAGCGCGTCAGCTCGTCCAGCAGCTTGGCGGAGTCGCCAAGCTTGACGAAAAACGGCATTGGCTCGGGAAGGGACGATGACGCGTTGATGGTGGCGTGAACGATGAACGTGCTCGCCCCAGAAAAGCCGGCTTTGATGGGCGTCAGCTTAAGAATGGAACTGTCGCTGAACGCACGCTGCAGCAGCAGCTTGCGCTGCGGTGTCAAACTGCTGATGTCGCCCTGGAAAGTCAGGGCTTGGTTCGCAACCGGTCCAGGGTCGTGCAGCAAAGCCTCGTTGGCCAGTTCGTGGGCGGACACTGCGTCATTGCGGACGATTACATTACGCGCACTCGCATGCTTGAACACCAAATCATCGATGGCCTGGGTCATGTGGGTGACCTGCGCCACGTCGTCGGAAACAACTACATAGACAAGCAGGCCCTCGTCGATGCAGGCGACAAGGTGGCGCTCCAGCACATCCAGGGTCGCGTCGAATTCAGTATCCGCAGCCCAGAAAATCGCAGCACGTGCATAACGCATCTGCGGCTGCTGCGAGGTCACCACCTGGAGTTGCATTTCTCGCCCAGCAATCTCGGACTCGTGGTCCTTACGGGGCGGACGACCGAACCAAAGCACATAGGGTCGCTGCAGAGACTTCATCGCGCACCTCCGCGTGTGGGCAGCGACCAACGCACGCCTTGGCCGAGGGCACCTTCTTGGGAGCAAACAATGCAGTGCGGGCGTGGGTCCGCCGCAACCGGTCGCACCGTGCCACGCATCGCATCGAAGGTAAGCATCCGCGCCCTGGCCGGCATGCCGGTCACAGCCGACAGAAACATCGTGACTGCGGCCGAGGAGACTTGCGAGTTCAGCGAGACGACGGCTGGCTGCGGCACCTGCTCGCCGACGATGTAGCGGTCCTTGCTGCGCTCCTCGGGCGTCATCATCTCCCGGCGCACTTGCTCAGAGTCCAGCTTGTCTGTGCAGACAAGGCACGCCAGGCCTGGGCTGAGCATCTGCACGCGCCCGCCGATGTACATGACCTTACCTGCCTCGGCGCCGATTGCGACTCCCATGTCGATGCATGGAATGTAATACTGATAGGCGAGCTGATTCATGACAGCCCGGCTGGCCATTGAATCCGTGCAGCCGAAGCTGAAATCAACTGCAGTAAGCATGGCGGCAACATCGGGCTGGGTCACGTCACCATGCACCACCTGGCACTGCCCCGTGGCGTTGATGCGTTTGATATGGTCAGCTGCAACATCCACTTTCGGCCGGTCGATGTCACAGGTAGTGGCACCAACCAGACGGTTCAGATTCGTCGATTCCACTTTGTCAGGGTCGATGAGAACGAAGCGGGTGACACCAAGGTGAGCAAGTTGTTGGGCCACAACGGACCCAGTGCCGCCCAGACCCACGATGGCAACAGTCAGCGCGCTCAGGGCGAGTTGCCCGTCTTTTCCGAAGGCGCGCACCTGTCGGTCAAACTTGCCGTCAACGCGCGAGCCAGGCTGCGCCGGCATCACGAGGTCCAAACCTACAAAGGCGACGGGCTGGGCTGCGCCGGAACCCATCTCACGGGCATGCACCTTCTGCGCAGTGATGACTGCAGTGAGGTTTGTGCGGCCTGGCAAACGGCGGTTGAAGTAGGCTGCCATGGGCAGCTCTCCTACATCATCCACTACAGAAAAGCCATCGAGCGGCTGGTTGCCGATGTGCGTGTGCGCAAGGATCACGCCGGCACCGTTCTGCTTCGCCTGATTCGCCAAGTGTGAGCAGAACTCAGGCTTGAGGGTCACTGCGATGGCGGTCCGCACGAGGTAGGCATCGTCGGGAACAGGCACTAGGTTCGCTACCACGTAGTCGCGCTCACCGTTCCGAATCCCACCCGGTAGCACCAAGCCGGCGAAACACATTTCTGTCGTAGCAATTGCTGCCGCCTGCTGCAGGGGGGCGATTTGGTCCAGCTTAAGCTTGAGCATGAGTCACATAGCCTTGTTCAGTCGCTCGCGGATGGAGGCCATCCAGGTGATGAAGTCGTCGCGGCCAGCGTTCCAGTGGTCTGTGTGCCACGAGAACCAGACGTTGCTCCCGAGAACTTCCGGCCCGTTACCGAAGCCGCTGGCGTGCGGAGTCCCTCCCGATGCTAGGCGCGTGTCTGGGTCTACCCAGAAGCAGTCCAGCTTGGAGTACGGGTAGCCTGGCTGCACCCAAAAATGGACATCTGTAGACGACTTACTCCAACCCGGTGGCAGACTGATGTTTGGAACGGTGATGACAGAGCCGCCGCCTGGCAGGTCCTGCATGCTGGCATCAGGGTAGCGAGCGCGCAGGCGCTGCAGGTGAATTTCAACGGGTCCTATAACAACGGCTTCCATCTCGTTTACCCGAAATTGGCGGGCGGCACCGTGGTGAAGCGCAGCGGACCCTGGCCATGGCCCAGCTTGAGCGACAAGGAATCGCCGTCGCCGATAAGCTTGTTGGGGTCATTTCCCTGGCCTTCCATCTCCAGACCTGAGCCCGGAGGCAGGTTCGCGATGAGCGACTTGATGTATGCGCCCGTCACTACCTCTTCGTCGGTGTCGAACTTTTCGTCGTTAACGAAGAAGAAGTATTTTTTTTTCTTTTCTTGGGCAGTCATGGCTATCTTTCATAGTGACCTCAACGGTCGGGTTGTTGAAAATCAGAACCGTGATTTTTGCCCTGATAAGCTCGACTATACATGGTATTTTCTATTACAACGTAATTTTTACGTGGTGATAAATAAAGTGCTACTGTTAAGATAGCGATTTTTAGAAGAAAGCTTGGATGAACCTGCAAAAAGACATTCAGCGCGAACGCCTGTTTTATTTGGAATTTTTGGCACTTTTCACAGGACAGGTCAGCCGTAAAGACTTGGTCTCGCGCTTTGGCATCAGTGAGCCAGCTGCGACAAAAGATTTATCTTTGTATGCAGAACTGGCACCTGGCATGCTGCAATACGACATGCGAAAAAAATGCTACGTTTTGGTAGCAGGGGGTGAGCCTCACTTTAGTCATGATGTTGACCAAGCGCTGTTTTCATTGGCCGGTGAACGAGCGATTGCGATAAATACGCAGCATGCGAAGTCGCAATATCTTCCAAGCTGGGTAGATGGCAGTCTGAAGAGAAAAGTACCTTTAGCGCTTGCCGCGTCCATTACGCGATGCATACATCAATCGCGCAAGATGGTTGTTCAGTATGGTTCGCTTTCCACCGGTGAGCGGGAACGTACTTTGTCACCCTTGGCACTAGTTCATGATGGCCTGCGCTGGCATGTCCGGTGCTTTGCCCATGAATATGAACATGAACCTGAGCCGTTCCGTGACTACAACTTGGCGCGTTTTCTATCGGTCATGCAAGGCGACCCGTCAGAAGTTCTTTTGGCAAATGACAACGGCTGGAATACTGAGGTTCATCTGCGACTTGTGCCCCATCCAAAGGCGGAGCATCCTGAGACGATTCGTCTGGACTATGACTTCGTTGGGGAAGAAAAATGCGTGACGCTAAAGATCTGCCTGGTAGGGCACTTTGTTCGACATTGGCATATTGACTGCTCGGATGAAAAACTAGGAAACCCAAATTCTCAGCAGCTGTTTTTGATCAACAAAAAGGAACTGCTTCAAAAAGGTGTTTCGGCTTGGGCATTTGCGCCAGAAATGCTTTTTTCCAAAGACAAAACGCCATCGGAAAAAATGGTCTGATCAGAACCCTAGCTTGTTGAGTCAATAGGCCGAAGCTTTTGCGCGCGCTACAACCCCAAAGGCAAGCTGCGTGCATCAAACCCCATGGATTGCAACTCGCGTCGGAAATGGGTCATGGCCAGCGGAAATGCCTGCGAAACCAGCATGTATTGATACTGCTCCTGCTCGATCCAAAAGGAAAGTTCTTCCTCTGTCACATCGCTTGGGCAGTCGAACTTGGCCTCATAAGTTGCGCTGAATTCGGCTGAATCGCTCAACGAGTTGGTGTTGGTATTGGTCGATTTGGCACGTAAGTCGATTTTCACCACGGCCTGCACCGGTGCGCCTGAGACCATGGGAATGGCCAGGCCCAGGTTAATCTCCTGCGCCAACTCCAGCGTCCACTCATCGGTTCCATTGGCCTGGCCCTTGTTTTCCCCATGAAACGCCAGGGCACGGAACGACACCAGTTTGGGCCGATGTTCAGTCACTTCCATTTTTTAGTCTCCGATGGATAGCTCTGGAACGTCGTCGGTTTGTAAGCGGGCTTGCCACTGCTGCGTCGGTAGTCGTTAAGCACATGGATTTCGGCGACCCGTTTCATCGTCGCAATCTCTGTTTGTCTGGTGAACTCCGCTGCCATGCCCTTTTCTTGTACCAACTGCCAAAACGCCTGCGCGCTGCGGCGCACCAGGCGAAGCAGATTGTCCATGGACTCGGACTGCGCCACATCGTCGTTTTCGTACTTGCTGAACGCCACCGGGCCGCCGCCGAACAAGCGTGCCGCCTGGCCTTGGGTCAGCTTGTATTGCTTGCGCAAGGCGGTAATTTCAGCGCCAGTCAGCAGCCCGTCGATCCGCTTGTGAAACGCCATCAACACTCGTCTGTTGCGCTTGCTTTCCGGCGCACCGGCAAAGTCGGACGTGCAGGCATTGCACAGCCTGTAGTGCAAGGGAAGCATGGCCTTGTGGCCCTTGTAGTCGCTTTCGACCTCCTGCACCTGCGCGGTGACATGGCCTTCACCGCAAATCGGGCAAATTTCTTGTGTATCCATCTGGACACCCCCTTTAAACATGGCAAGACACCAGCAACACCAGGTTGCCTGCCTTGCCAATGGCAAACTTCAAAAAATACCCCACCGGCATGGCCTTGCCCGTAGCGGGCATCACCTCCAGCCGGCGGATGCTGTACGCATCGCATGCGGCCATGGCGTTCTTGCCGTTTTCGCACCATTCCGAGTCGATGTAGTCGGAGCCCTTGAGGCACTGGATCAAACCGGCCACTTCTCCCAGATCGCCGTCAAACAGCTTGAACACGTCCTTGCGGCACTTCTCGGTCCAGGTGAAGAGCCGGTTTTCGTCCTCGACGATGGCCTGCACCCGTGCCAGGTCGTACAGCGGTCCGCCTACGATCTTGGCCCGCCCACTTTCGCTGGGAAGCCCTGAACTGTACTCCGAAACGATGAATTTATTTACCATAATGGTAATTATGTCTGGTTGGGTTATGCGGCTACCGTCTCGTCGCGCTTTTCGAGCACGAGTTTGCGGTTCATGTCGGTGGCGTTGTAGATGCGGTCTTCCATCGCGTGGCCGTGCTTGTCCAGCATGCCGGCCGTGGGCCGCCAGCCAAAGGTGTCCTTGTCCAGATCGACACGCACCACCTTGTAGGGCGCGAGGTAGCCGTCTTCAATGCCTTGGCGCAAGCTGTACGTGTAAAGGGGCGCGCCAAAGTAGTCGCTGTTGGAGATGTCCCTGGTTTCCTTGGGCGTGGCGGTCAGGCCGACCTGGGTGGCGCTGGAAAAGTAGGCGAGGATTTCGCGCCAGGCGGAGTCTTCGTCGGCGCTGCCGCGGTGGCATTCGTCCACCACGATCAGGTCAAAGAAGCCGGGCGAAAATTGCTTGTAGATGTTGCGTTCGTCTTCCGTACCACTCACAGCTTGGTACAGTGAGAGGTAGATTTCAAAGTTTTTGTTGACCTCTTTGGTGGTTTTGTTGACGGCCAGCGTCACGTCCTCAGTGGTGACGCTGCCTTGCGCGCCGATGCGCTCGACGCCCTTGGCATTGGGACTGAGCTTGGCCATGGCGCCCTTGAAGGGCCTGAAGTCGTTGACCATGGTCTGGTCGATCAGGATGTTGCGGTCGGCCAAAAACAGGATGCGCTTTTTGGCCTTGCTCTTCCACAGCCGCCAGATGATCTGAAACGCCGTGTAGGTCTTGCCGGTGCCGGTAGCCATGACCAGCAGCACGCGGCTTTGGCCGCCGGCGATGCACGCAGCAGCGCCTCAACGTGCTTGACAGTCCATTCCAAGCTCGCTCGGACACCACTGCGCTACACGCCTGAGCCATTTGCAAAGCGAACAGGCACGCGCATGTCAAGCCTGCTGCCCTGCGCGAGCGGGCACTCGGCCGTGTGGGTCAAGAAACGGTTTTTCCGATCCATGGCGCTTTCACACTTTGCCTGAGAGGTACCGCGGGCAAGGTCCTTTTGATGGGCGTGCAAAAAAACGCCAATGCATAGCCTGCGATGAAACAGAGTGCCGGACCAGTGCGATTTCAAAAATCAAGCGGACCCCCATCGTCAAGCGCATCATGCTCGCTTGCCTGCTGGGGCGGCGTCTGGTCATGCGGCTTGGGTTCCAGAGCCTTGCGCCTGCGCGTTACATGGTAGGCGGTGAGCACCTGGCTGGCCACCAGGTCCAGCGCCGGCCGGGCCGTGCCCTCGCGGTCGGTCCACGCCTTGGGCGTCAAGCTGCCGGCCAGCGCCACGGCGTCGCCCTCACCAAGGGCCAGCAAGGCTTTGCAAGCGGCTGGGCTGAAGGCAATGACGTTGACGAACACATCGGCCTCGCCCGCATGAGCTCGCACCTTGGCGACGACGAACGGTTTGCCCGTTTTGGAAATCTTTTGGGCGGGCTGACCGTGCAGCTTGCCCGAGACCAGCGCTTCGATCATTGAGTTGCCTTTCAAGGGAGGGAATTGCATGGCCAGATGCGCCTGGCTAGTCGCCGCATTGTCAATGTCTCAAGGCTGCCTCGCCCAGGCAGTGCCTAAATCGCCACCGGCTTTACTTTGAGCCGCTTGGCGTTCTTGGCCAGCACGCTATCGAAGGTCACCATGCCCTGCGCCTTGGCTTGCATGGCGCAAGCCAAGTGCAGCGCGTCGCCTGCGCGCAGGCCGGCCGACGCCTCCAGCGTCAGCACCGCAGCCTTGTGAAACGTCGAGGTCTCCACCGGCAGCAGCTGCAGGTCATTGGCGCACACTCTTTCAAATTGCATCCAGGCAGCCTGTGCTTGCTCTTGGGTTAGCTGCCCGGTGCGCTGCTTGAGCCCCAGGGCGCTGGCAAACTCGGTGACGCACCAGGCGGCGGATGCCAGCTCTTCGGTGCAGTCGGCGTACCACTTGAGCACATCAGCGGTTTTTGCTTCGTGGGTGCACAGGGCCACCAGCACGCTCGTATCGACGTACAGCATCAGTAGCGCGCTTC
>JAQGLT010000117.1 GCA_028292745.1 Polaromonas sp.
ACGCAATCGTCTGTATGTACTGACAGACCTTCTCCGCGTCCCAAATAGCCCACGATACCGTCTCCAGGGATGGGGCAGCAGCACCGTGCGAACTGGACCGATGTGCCTTCACTGCCATCGAGCACCAATCCGCCTTGGGAAACAGACTCATGTGGGATATAGCGTTCGCGGGTCATCAACAGTGCGTCAGGTTTTTCACCATTCTCGGCAAGAAATGAAACGATCCGCTTGGCGATCATGCTTGCAATGCGTTTGCCAAGGCCAATGTCGGTCAATAAATCAGAACGGGAGCGATTTCCGGTAAAGCGCAGAATTTTTTCCCAAATTGCATGATGGGCATGGCTGTCCTCGGCCAGCCGCTCCCGGTCTATCCCTTCGGCACGGAGTGCTTGCGCCAGCATTTTTTCCCCTAATTCCTGGGATTCCGTGAGCGCCATGGTTTTCAAGTGGTGGCGGATTTTCGATCGCGCCTTGCCTGTCTTGACGAAACCCAGCCAAGCCGGGTTGGGACTTGAAGCAGGCGCTGTAATGATCTCGACAATATCGCCATTTAACAGTTCGGTACGCAGCGGGACCTTCTCGCCATTGACTTTGGCAGCAATGGCATGGTGACCAACATCGCTATGAATCGCATAGGCAAAGTCCACGATGGTGGCGCCACGCGGCATCGCCATGATTTGGCTTTTGGGTGTGAAAACATAAACTGCTTCCGGAAACAGATCAATCTTGACGTGGTCCCAAAATTCTGCGGCATCATGGGTTTCCTGCTGAATGTCCAGTAGCGACTGCAACCATTTGGTTCCCAGGCGCTGCGACGTGTCGCTGTTCGGATCGGATGCTTTATAAAGCCAATGGGCTGCCACACCCGCTTCAGCCACCACATGCATGGCATCGGTGCGCATTTGAAATTCAATGTTGGTTCCCGAAGGCCCCACCAGCGTGGTGTGCAGCGACTGATAGCCATTGACCTTGGGAATCGCGATGTAGTCCTTGAACTTTCCTGGCAACGGCTTGTAGAGTTGATGCAGCACCCCCATCGCACTGTAGCAAGCCGTCAAGTTCTTCACAATGACCCGAAAACCGTAGAGATCAGTCACCTGTGCAAATGACAAGTGCTTTTCATCCATCTTGTGGTAAATCGAATAAAGCGTTTTCTCCCGTCCATCAACTTGTACTCGAATATTCTCAAGTTGAAATGCGGCTTCGACTTCAGCTTTCACACGCTTGATTACATCGCGGCGTCGTCCGCGTGCGCGTGTCAATGCCTTGGTAAGGATGGCGTAGCGCCACGGATGCAGATGCTGGAACGATTTGTCCTGGAGTTCCCGGTAGGTGGAGTTCAGCCCCAGGCGATGTGCAATGGGGGCGTAAATGTCCAAGGTTTCGCTGGAGATCCGTTTCCATTTGGAGCGCGGCGCATCGCCCAGCGTGCGCATATTGTGAATACGGTCGGCCAGTTTAATGAGAATAACCCGCACATCACGCGCCATTGCCAGGAGCATTTTGCGAAAAGACTCTGCCTGATTTTCTTCGCGCGTATTGAATTCGAGTTTTTCCAGCTTGGTCAGACCATCGACCAATTCAGCGACTGGCGCGCCAAAGCGTTCAATCAGTTCAGGCTTAGTGACATTGCAATCTTCAATTGCATCATGCAGCAGGGCGGCCATCAGGGCCTGGGCATCGAGCTTCCATTCGGCGCACTGTTGGGCGACCGCAATTGGATGGGTAATATAAGGTTCGCCGCTGTTTCTTAACTGCCCCAGATGCGCTTCATCTGCGAATCGATAAGCTTGGCGGACGTTTTCAATGTCTGCGGCATTCAGGTAGTTGAGCTTGGCGGTCAACGCGGCAAAACTGGCAGCCGCGGCATTGGCAGCAGCTGGTGTGGGCTTGTGGGGAACGACGGGCGTAGGCATTGCGTTCATACCTTAAATGTATCTTGGCATGAATGAGGGATCAAAAAAAAGGACTCTAAAAGGTTTCTTGGCATAAAAAAAGCACCTGGTCAAGGTGCTTTTTTGGAAAGTCCATTAATTTAATTAGGAACTTTTTTCAACATTTCCAGGCCAACTTTGCCTTCAGCAATTTCTCGAAGAGCGGTTACACCAGGCTTGTTTTTGCTCTCGATTTTAGGGGCATGTCCTTGGCTCAGCATGCGCGCACGATAAGTAGCAGCTAAAACCAGCTGAAAGCGGTTGGGGATTTTTTCGAGGCAGTCTTCAACGGTGATGCGGGCCATGGTGTTCTTTCGGATGATCGGTGACTTAGGAAATATGAAGCGCCTTGAAGGTCTCGGCTCTGGCGCGTCGCTGGGCTGAATACTTCAGCCGCTGGGCATGAACAATGGTCTTCAGGTCGAAAACTGCCCGTTCAAACAACTCATTAATTATAACGAAGTCGAATTTTTTTGACTGTGCCATCTCTAGCGCGGCATTTTCAAGACGCAGTTCAATCACTTCCGGGCTGTCCTCGCCGCGTCGCTGCAGGCGAGAGCGCAATTCTTCCCAACTGGGGGGAAGAATAAAGATGAGGATTGCATTTGCAAATATTTTCTTGATATTGACCGCACCCTGGAAATCAATTTCCAGAATTACATCGGCGCCATGGGTGACCCGCTCTTCTATGGTGTGGCGGGAGGTGCCGTAGCGGTGTCCATGTACGTGGGCCCATTCCAGGAAGGCATCGCGCTGCACCATGCCATCGAATTCCTCGGGAGAAAGAAAAAAGTATTCGCGGCCATGCTTTTCCTGTCCGCGTGGGGGACGGGTAGTATGGGAAACCGCAGGCTGAATCGCTGAGTCCAACTCCATGAGGGCTTTGACCAAACTGGACTTGCCTGCCCCGCTGGGGGCGGCTACAACAAAAAGATTTCCGGGATAGTCCATACTTGGCGGGCGTTGATTGCTATAAATTTAGTAGTTGATGTGAAGCTGCTGTTCATTCAATGTTCTGCACCTGCTCACGGATCTGCTCAATCAACACTTTCATGTCGACAGAAACCCGTGTCAGCTCCAGCGAGGCTGATTTCGAACCCAGGGTATTGGCCTCACGGTGCAGCTCCTGGATGAGGAAGTCCAGGCGCTTGCCCAGTTCGCCGCCACTGGCCAGCAGGCGGTCAATCTCATCCAGATGCGATGCCAGGCGGGTGATTTCTTCGGCCACATCGATCCGTATGGCAAACGCGGTTGCCTCGGTCAACGCCCGGTCCTGGGCAATTTCAGGAAGGACCGTGGTGTTGCTGCTGAGCGCCAGGGCATCCTTCCAGCGTTCCAGGAACCGGAGTTTTTGCTGTTCTACCAGTTTGGGCACCATGGGCACCGCTGAGTTTGCCAGCGTGCGCAATTGCGCAGTACGGTCGAGCAGCATGAGGGCAAGCCGCGCACCTTCCCTTTCGCGCGCGGACATCAGATCCTTCACCGCTTTTCTGGTCAGGTTGAGCAGTTCCTCGCTATGGTCATGTGGTTTTTTGTCTTCATTGGTGGCCAGCCGCAGGACATCGGCCACACTCAGCGGTGCGGCGTGGGGCAACCATGACTTGATGCTGTCTTCCAGGGAGCCTAGCCGCTGCAAGGTCGTAGGAGAAGGCGGCCGCAGACTGGCGGATGATGCAGTTTCAAGGGAGATGCGGACTTCGACCTTGCCGCGCTTGAGCTTGCTGGTCAGCAGTTCCCGCAATGCTGGTTCGGTCTGGCGCAATTCGTCGGGTAAACGAAAGGCCAGGTCCAGAAAGCGGCTGTTGACCGATCGTATTTCAACATCCAGCCGGGAATTGGTATCGCGGCCTGAATCAGTGTCAGGCAGTGCTTGCGCTTTGCTGGATTGCATGCTTGCGTAACCCGTCATGCTGTAAACTGACATTAGCTTTCACGCCTTACTAAAGAGAGAAAAGACTGAGTGCCAGAGCACCCAGCCCATAAAATTATGTCAAAGGTCAAGCCCTCGCCCCTTCCTCCTGATACCGTGATCGGAGGCTATCGCGTGGTGCGAAAGCTTTCGGCGGGTGGATTCGGTGTAGTTTACTTGGCCGTTGATAACGATGGCCAGCAGTTCGCCATCAAGGAGTATTTGCCATCGTCTCTGGCCAGCCGAGAGGTTGGCCAGCTGCTGCCGCAGGTGCTGCCCGAAAAGCTTTCGCTCTACCGTCTGGGCCTCAAGAGTTTTTTTGAAGAAGGGCGCTCTCTTGCCCAGATATCGCATGGCTCGGTGGTGAGCGTGCTGAATTTTTTTCGTGAGAACGAAACCGTTTATATGGTGATGAACTACCTGGAGGGCGCCACCCTGCAGGACTTCATCATCACCGCGCGCGATTTAAAGAAACCCAAGGTATTCCGCGAATCGTCCATTCGCTCCTTGTTTGACGAAATCCTTCGCGGCCTGCGGATCGTGCACCAGCACAAGATGCTGCACCTGGACATCAAGCCGGCCAATATCTTCATCACCGATGACAACCGCGCCGTGATGATTGACTTTGGCGCTGCCCGCGAGGTGCTGAGCAAGGAAGGCAACTTCATCCGCCCCATGTACACGCCGGGCTTCGCCGCGCCGGAGATGTACCGGCGCGATTCCTCTATGGGGCCCTGGACCGATATCTATGCCGTTGGCGCCTGCATTTATGCCAGCATGCAGGGCTATCCACCCAATGACGCGCCGCAACGCCTTGAAAAGGACAGGTTGTCGCTGGCCTTGTCCCGCCTGCGTGGCGTGTATTCCGACAACATGATCGAGGTGGTTGAGTGGTGCATGTCGCTCGATCCATTGTCCCGCCCCCAGTCCGTTTTTGCCTTGCAAAAAGAGCTGAGCCGGGAAGGCGAACGCCGCTACACCAAGCTGACGGTCAGTGAAAGGGTGCGGCTGCAATTTGACAATGCCGTGGCTGACCCCAAAAAGACAGCGCAAAAAGCCAGCACACCTGCCAACCGGACCAAATGAAGTTTTCGGTTTTTCAACTGAGCCGCATAGGGGGCAGGACTCTCAATGAAGACCGCATGGGCTACTGCTACACGCGGGAGTCGGGCCTGTTTGTGCTGGCCGATGGAATGGGGGGGCATCCCGAAGGCGAGGTGGCCGCCCAGCTGGCGCTGGAAACACTGTCCGACCTCTACCAGAAGGAGGCCAAGCCGATCATTCAGGATCCGGTCGAATTTCTGTCCAGGGCGCTGCTGGCAGCCCATTACCGGATCATTCGCTATGCCTCCCAAAAAGGCATGCTCGATACCCCGCGCACGACACTGGTGGCGGCTATGCTGCAGGGGGGGTGCGCCACCTGGGTGCATTGCGGCGATTCGCGCCTGTATATCGTGCGGGACGGCGAGTTGCTGCTGCGCACCCGCGATCATTCCTTTCTGGAGCAGGAGCGTTCCGCAGGCGCGGGCTTTGAGCCGGTTAACCGCAACATTCTCTTTACCTGCCTAGGTTCGCCCACCAAACCTGTCTTCGACATCGCGGGACCTTTGCCGCTGCTGCAGGGCGACAAGCTGATGCTGTGCTCCGATGGGTTGTGGGGCAGCCTTAAGGACGTGGAAATCGTGCGGCTGCTCGCTGGAAAAAGCTTGCCCACGGCGGTGCCCGAACTGGTGGCAAACGCCTTGCGCGCCGGTGGCGCCAAGGGTGACAACGTGACCGTTCTGGCGATGCAGTGGGAAACCCCGGATGCGTTTGAGGCCACCCGCAACGGGGCTGAGAACAGTGGGGCGGCTGGCGAATTCGCCTCTACCATTCAGGCCGGGCTGTTTGATGGCTCGACCGATGAGCTGGATGAAGCGTCGATTGAACGCTCAATTGCCGAGATCAATGCGGCCATACGCCGTTCGGCCGCTAAAAAAGCCTGAGCCTATCGGCTGGAACCTAGCCGTTGCTCCGTGGGCTGGAGGCAGGTCTTTTACACCTATATTTGTCCTTTGTCCGTCCCGGCGTTTGCGCCAGAAAGTCCTACGATGAGCCAGTTTTCACGCAGCAATGACCGGGCACCCGACGCCTTGCGTACTGTTCGCATGACCCGCCACTACACGGTGCATGCGGAAGGATCGGTGCTGATTGAATTTGGCGCGACCCGAGTGCTCTGCACGGCTTCGGTGGAAGAGAAGGTGCCCGGCCATAAGAAGGGCAGCGGCGAAGGCTGGGTGACCGCCGAATATGGCATGCTGCCGCGTGCCACGCATACCCGGAGCGACCGCGAAGCCGCACGCGGCAAGCAAAGCGGCCGTACCCAGGAAATCCAGCGCCTGATTGGCCGTTCCATGCGCTCGGTGTTTGATTTGAAAAAACTCGGCGAACGCACGATTTACCTGGATTGCGATGTGCTCCAGGCCGATGGCGGCACCCGTACCGCCAGCATCACTGGCGCCTTCGTCGCGGCCCAGGATGCCGTCAACACATTGCTGGCTGCGGGCAAGCTGCAGGAGTCCCCGATTCGCGACCATGTTGCCGCCATCTCGGTGGGCCTAGTGCGGGGCACGCCCATGCTTGATCTGGACTACCCTGAAGATGCCGCTTGCGATACCGACATGAATGTGGTCATGACCGGCGCGGGCCATTTCGTGGAAGTGCAGGGCACGGCCGAAGGCATGGCCTTTTCACGCCAGGAAATGGATGCGCTGCTGGCCTTGGCTGAAAAAGGCATCCGCGAGCTGGTGGTTCTGCAAAAACAATCACTATTAAATTAATAGCTACTTGCGTAAGCTGGATATGCGCTAGAGCCCTATTTTGTTATGAAAATCTTATTGGCGTCGAATAACCACGGAAAGTTGCTTGAGTTGCAGGCCATGCTGGCACCGCTGGGACTTGAACTGCTGAGCCAGGCGGCTTTGGGCCTCTCCGAGGCCGAGGAACCCTTTCAAACTTTTGTGGAAAATGCGTTGGCCAAAGCCCGTCATGGCTCGGCGCTCAGCGGCTTGCCCGCGCTGGCCGACGATGCCGGCCTGTGCGTGGACGCATTTGGCGGCCTGCCCGGCGTGGACACGGCGTTCTACGCAACCCGGTTTGGCTATGCCAAGGGCGACGATAACAATGTCAAGGCCCTGCTGGAACAGATGGCGCACCTGCCTGCGCCTTCGCAGCGGCGTGCGGCATTGGTCAGCACGCTCGTGGCCGTGCGCTCGCCTGCCGACCCCGAACCCTTGATCGCGTCAGGCCGGGTGGCCGGTGAAATCGCCTTGGCACCCGTGGGCGACAACGGTTTTGGCTTTGACCCTGTCATGTTCATTCCCGAGTTCGGTCAGACCTTTGCGCAGCTGCCGGTCGGCGTCAAAAATGCCAACAGCCACCGCGGCAAGGCAATGCGCCAGATGATCGCGCTGATGCAGGAACGCTGGCTCTGAAACCCCCCAATTCATGGCCCAACAAGACCTTCAACACTACATGCGCGGCGGCACGCTGCAGCTTGCGGCCTTGCCGCCGCTGTCGCTGTATGTGCACCTGCCCTGGTGCCTGAAAAAATGTCCCTACTGCGATTTCAATTCGCATGAAATGACCGGCGAAATGCCCGAGCAGCGCTATATCGAGGCCTTGGTGGCGGACCTGGAGGCCGCCCTGCCGCTGATCTGGGGACGCACGGTCCACAGTATTTTTATTGGCGGCGGCACGCCCAGCCTGTTTTCACCCCAGGCCATCGATCGCCTGCTGGGAGACATCCGGGCCCGGCTGCGGCTGGCGGCCGACTGCGAGATCACGCTGGAAGCCAACCCGGGCACGTTTGAAAAGGACCGCTTCAAGGCTTTTCGCCGCGCCGGGGTGAATCGCCTATCCATCGGCGTGCAAAGTTTTGACGATCACCATCTGAAAACGCTGGGGCGGGTGCATGACCGCGCACAGGCCATCGCGGCGGTGGAGGAAGCCGGGCAGGCTTTCGACACGTTCAACCTCGACATCATGTATGCGCTGCCCGGGCAGACACTGGCCAACCAGGCGCAGGACATGCGGCAAGCGCTGGCCCTGCAGCCGCCGCACATCTCGATTTACCACCTGACCATCGAGCCCAACACCTACTTCGCCAAGTTTCCCCCGGTGGTTCCCGAAGAAGACACGGCCTACGCCATGCTGGACCAGATCACCGAAATGACCGAGAACGCCGGGCTGCAGCGCTATGAAGTGTCGGCGTATGCCAAGCCAGCGCACCGCTGCCTGCATAACCTCAATTACTGGCAGTTCGGCGATTACCTGGGCATTGGCGCGGGCGCGCACAGCAAGCTCAGCTTTGCCCACCGTGTGGTTCGCCAGGTGCGCTACCGCGAGCCCAGGCTCTACATGGAAAAAGCCCTGGCGCATGACCCCGTGGCGCAGGAAAACGAAGTCAGCCGTGCCGATTTGCCGTTTGAGTTCATGCTCAATGCGCTGCGGTTGAAGGACGGGTTCAAACTGCAGGACTTTGCTGAAAAAACAGGTCTGCCGCTGACTGCCATTCAAAAAGGGCTGGAAGCGGCCGAGCGCAAGGGGCTGCTCGAGCGCGATTTTGTCCATGTCAGGCCGACCGAGCGCGGTTTTGATTTCTTGAACGACCTGCAGTCGCTTTTTCTGGCGGACTGATCGCAGGCACACCCATCTCTACACCTTATGGAAACGTCCAGCATCATTCTTCTTGTGGTCAGCAGTGCCGTGAGTTTCGGACTGGGACGCCTGTATGTGCATTTCCGCGACAAGAAACGCAACCAACTGGCGCAAGAGCGTAAGGCCCAGGCGCTGCGCAACCGGCCCGTCGAGCCGGCATCGAAAAACAAAAGCAAACGCAAGCGGCAGCTTCAGCAGGAGAAAAACCAGGAAAACCACAGGGACTGATCTGTCTGCGCTTGTGGCTTGTGTCTTTTCAGTGCCGGCGTAGCTGATCAGCATCGGGGCCCGCGCCTCGCGATCAATCGGATAGGCGAAGGCCAAGTGCAGACAGTGCTCCAGCGCGGCCAGGCGAAGCCGGCAAGTAATCGTTTGATTTGAAAATGAAATTAATGGGCATTCAACCCGCTTTGAGCCTGGCAAAAAGGTCTTCAACAATTGAAAACGAGTCACAGACAAATCCGGCCACCATGTCGGCGCCATAGTCGTGCTCCATCACTGCCCACTTGAAGGCCTGCACGGCCTCAAAAAGGTCTGCATTGACTTGCGCGTACGGTCGCAATGCATCGCGTATTGATTCTATTTGGGGGCCTTTTAGTTTTTCCAGGCCGCTTGCCAAGTCCAGCATTTCAGCCCGCAACCCCAGCAGCGTCTCTTCCAAATCCTCCATCGCAGAAACCAGCGTTTCATCCTTGTCGATAAAGTTTCGGGCTGGCACGTCATCGACAGTGGCCGTGGCCTCCTTGAACCACACCTCCATCAAGGCAAGTTTTTGGGTCGCTTCCGTGCAATAACGGTCAATGAGCCCGGCAAAAGGAGCGTCCGGTGCCAGTAGCCATTCAGGCAACAGGGGAAAAGCCTGCCGAGGCACGGTTGCAGCCTGGCGCCTTGCCAAGTCAGCCATGGTGAGGGGCAGTCGAGTGGAAAAGTCTGTTTTGTGTTGGCGCATGTCCCAAGTGTGAATCGCCACACTTTTCGCCACAATAGCCAGATAGAACTACCCACGTGGGTAGTTTTTTGTGTGTCCGCCTTTTGCACGCGGCCGTGGAGCCTGCCCGTGCTGCTTATCCGGAAGGAAGGCATATACGCACGTGATTGCGCAAAAGGCAGGCGGGCGTGGCCAACTGTTCAAGCTGAACCGGTGTAGCTGCCGCTAAAAAAGAAAAGCCCCAAGCAACTCAATTGCTTGGGGCTGTAAATTGGCGGAAGCGGTGAGATTCGAACTCACGGAGGACTCGCATCCTCGGCAGTTTTCAAGACTGCTGCATTCAACCGCTCTGCCACGCTTCCAGGCCGGCTAGTTTAACCGCAGGGCTGGCCGGTCACAGCTGCAGCCTGAAAAAATTAAGCGTCAACGGTTTGCAGCATGCCCTTGGTTTCGATGAAGGCCACAACCTCGGCCAGACCGCTGTTGATTTTCAGGTTGGTCATGACGAAAGGCTTCAAACCTTTGGAGGTTGTACGCATGCGGATGGTGTCGGCTTCCATTACGCCCAGGTCGGCGCCCACGTGGGGCGCCAGGTCGGTCTTGTTGATGACGAACAAGTCGCTCTTGGTGATGCCCGGCCCGCCCTTGCGAGGGATTTTTTCGCCGGCGGCGACGTCGATTACATAGATCGTCAGGTCGCTGAGTTCGGGGCTGAAGGTCGCGGCCAGGTTGTCGCCGCCGGACTCGATGAACACCACGTCGGCATTGGGAAACTCCTCCAGCATGCGGTCGATGGCCTCCAGGTTGATCGAGGCGTCTTCGCGGATGGCCGTGTGCGGGCAGCCGCCGGTTTCCACGCCCATGATGCGCTCGGCCTCCAGCGCGCCGCTGACGGTGAGGATGCGCTGGTCTTCCTTGGTATAGATGTCGTTGGTGATGGCCACCAGGTCGTATTTGTCCTTCATCGCCTTGCAGAGCATCTCCAGCAGGGTGGTCTTGCCCGAGCCGACCGGCCCGCCGATGCCCACGCGAAGCGGCGGCAGTTTTTTGGTGCGGTTGGCAATGTGGTGCAGGCTCATGGGAGTTACCTTGGAGGGTTGAGAATGGGCGTTTCGTCAGGAGCGAAACAGCCGCGAATACTGGGTTTCGTGCTGGGCCGACAAAATCGCCAGCATGGGTGAAAAGGCCTGGCGCTCGTCGTCGGGCAGTTGCAGCGCCGACTCGACCGCGGCCGGAATATCGCGGCTCAGGCGCGCCAGGATGCGCTGGCCAGCGCTCTGGCCGAGCGGTACCGACTTGAGCGCGGCCTGCACCATGTTCTCGGCCCAACCGAAGGCGTAGGCCAGCAGGCAGTCGCGGGTGCTGGCTGCCGTCTGCGACGCCGCCAGCGCAAAGGCGACCGGATAGGTCGGCTGCATCCGGGCAAGGGTGTCGATATGCGCTGCATTGGCACCGTCATGGTTGCGCAGCCAGTCCAGCAGCGAGCGGCCCATCTGCTCGGCCTGCAGCCGCAATTCGCTGCTTTCACGGGTTTGCAAGACCCAATCGTTGAGCTGACGGATACGCGCCAAGTCGGCTTCGCGCCAGGCCGGAATGGCTTGGGCAATCACCGCCAGATCGCCCCGCGCCAGCGTCAGGTGGAGCTGATCGGTCAGCCAGTCGCTTGCTATGTTTTCAGTAGCTACTCCGGCGCGGTCCACCGCCGCTTCAAGCACTTCCGAGTAAGAAAACCCGCCCACGGGCAGCGCCGGGGAGGCCAGCCAGATCAGCTGCAGCAGGCTGGCCGCTGGCAAGGCTGTCGCGGCTTCTTGCGTCGTCGAATCCACGCTGGCGTCAGTGGCTGTGCGGCTTGCGCGGATGGATCTGGATGGCGACCGGCTTGACGGCTTCGGCTGCATGGCCGTGGTTGCAATCCGGGCCGTGGACGTGCGCTGGGGCGGCAGCGATAGGTGCCGCAATTGGCGTCTGCGCATGGTCGTGACTATGCACATCCGCATGACCATGACTGTGCCCATGCCCGCCCGCCCTGTAGGCCCCGCCCTCTGGCTCGAACGCTTCGACGACTTCATGAACGATCAGGTGCATGGCGCGCAGCATGTCGGCCAGCACATGGTCGGGTTCGATCTTCAGGTGGTCGGGTTTCAGCTCGATCGGCACATGGCGGTTGCCCAGGTGGTAGGCAGCGCGCGTCAGGTCAAACGGTGTGCCGTGTGCCGCGCAGGCGGTGATGCGCAGCACAGGCTGCGGCGCGGCAATCACGCACACCATCGAGCCGTCTTCGGCCACCAGCACGTCGCCGCCGCGCACCAGCGTGCCGCGTGGTAAAAAAATACCCAGCAGGCGGCCCAGCGAGTCGGTCGCGTCGAAGCGGCTTTTCTGGCGCACGTCCCAGTCGAGTTCGACCGTGGAAGCGCGTTTGACCAGCACCGGCGCCAGGCCCTTGCCTTGGGGAATAAGTTTGAAGGTTTGAAGCATCAGGCGATTAAAACAAAAAGTAGCGCTGCGTCATCGGCAGGCTGGCCGCCGGCTCGCAGGTCAGGAGCTGGCCCTCGGCGCGCACCAGGTAGGTCTGCGGATCGATTTCCATGGACGGCAGGTAGCTGTTGTGCACCATGTGGTGCTTGCGCACGCCGCGAATGTTCTTCACCGCGCTCAGCGTCTTGGCCAGGCCGAAGCGCGCCTGGATGCCGGCGGCCAGCCCGGCCTGCGACACGAAGGTCAGCGAACCCTTGGCGATGGCCCGGCCGAAGGCGCCGAACATCGGCCGGTAATGCACCGGCTGCGGCGTCGGAATGGAGGCGTTCGGGTCGCCCATGGCGGCCAGGGCGATGAAGCCGCCTTTCAGGATGATGGATGGCTTGATGCCGAAGAAGGCCGGTTTCCAGACCACCAGGTCGGCCAGCTTGCCGACTTCGATAGAGCCGACCTCGTGCGAGATGCCATGGGCAATCGCCGGGTTGATGGTGTATTTGGCAATGTAGCGCTTGACGCGGAAATTGTCGTGGCGCTCGCTGTCGCCCGGCAGCTTGCCGCGCTGCTGCTTCATCTTGTGGGCGGCCTGCCAGGTGCGGAGGATGACCTCGCCGACGCGGCCCATGGCCTGGCTGTCGCTGGACATCATGCTGATGGCGCCCAGGTCGTGCAGGATGTCCTCGGCGGCGATGGTTTCCTTGCGGATGCGGCTTTCGGCGAAGGCCAGGTCTTCCGCGATCGCCGGGTCCAGGTGGTGGCAGACCATCAGCATGTCGACGTGCTCGTCCAGCGTGTTGACCGTGTACGGCATCGTCGGGTTGGTCGACGAAGGCAGGAAGTTCGCCTCGCCGACGACGCGCAGGATGTCCGGCGCGTGGCCGCCGCCGGCGCCCTCGGTGTGGAAGGCGCACAGGCCGCGGCCCTTGGTGGCGGCAATGGTGTTCTCGACGAAGCCGGATTCGTTCAGCGTGTCGGAGTGGATCGCCACCTGCACTTCCATCTCGTCGGCGACATCCAGGCAGTTGCCGATCGCCGCCGGCGTGGTGCCCCAGTCCTCGTGCAGCTTCAATCCGATGACGCCCGCTTCCACCTGCTCGCGCAGCGCCTGCGGCAGGCTCGCGTTGCCCTTGCCCAGGAAGCCCAGGTTCATTGGGAAGGCGTCGGCCGCCTGCAGCATCCGTTCTATGTTCCAGGGGCCTGGCGTGCAGGTGGTGGCGAAGGTGCCGGTCGCCGGGCCGGTGCCGCCGCCCAGCATCGTGGTCACGCCAGAGGTCAGCGCTTCCTCGATCTGCTGCGGGCAGATGAAATGGATGTGCGAGTCGATGCCGCCGGCCGTCACGATCATGCCTTCGCAGCTGATGATCTCGGTGCCGGGGCCGATGATGATGTCCACGCCGGGCTGAACGTCCGGGTTGCCGGCCTTGCCGATGGCGGCGATGCGCCCGCCCTTCAGGCCAATGTCGGCCTTGACGATGCCCCAATGGTCGAGGATGAGCGCGTTCGTCATCACCGTGTCCATCGCGCCCTCGGCATTGGTTCGCTGCGACTGCGCCATGCCGTCGCGGATCGTCTTGCCGCCGCCGAATTTCACTTCCTCGCCGTAGCTGCCGGCGCGCAGGGTGTAGTCGGCCTCGACCTCGACCATCAGGTCGGTGTCGGCCAGCCGCAGCCGGTCGCCGACGGTCGGGCCGAACATTTCCGCGTAGGCGCGGCGTCCAATGGTGGCCATCAAAGCGCTCCTTGAATGAGGCCGCGAAAGCCGTAGATCTTTCGCTCGCCGGCAAAGTCCACCAGTTCCACCGTGCGCTGCTGGCCGGGCTCGAAGCGCACCGCCGTGCCAGAGGCAATGTTCAGCCGCATGCCGCGTGCGGCAATGCGGTCAAACCCCAGCGAGGCATTGGTTTCGGCGAAATGGTAGTGGGAGCCGACCTGTATCGGCCGGTCTGCGGTGTTTTGCACCACCAGCGTCAAGGTGCGCCGGCCTGTGTTGATCGGATGATCGGGACCGCCGGTGATAAGTTCGCCTGGAGTCATGCCGGTGCTCCTTCAAGCCAGTTGCAGTTGGGCCAGCAGCGTCAAGCCCAATGCGGCCACGCCCACGCCGGCCAGTCGTGGAACCCAGGCGGACCTGCGGTGCAAGGCCAGTCCGAGCACCAACCCGGTGGCATGCAGCAGGGCTGTCGCGAGCAGCATGCCGAGCAGCGGCTCCCAGAGGTTCGCCGCGCCCGCCAGTTCGGTGCCGTGGGCCACGCCGTGAAACACCGCGAACAGGCCAGCCATCGCCGCTGCCAGCGCGGCGGGCAGGCGGGTGCGCAAGGCCACCCCCAAGCCCAGCACCAGCAGCGAGGCGGCCACCATCGGCTCGACCGCCGGCGGCGCGATGCCGGCCAGGCCGAGCAGGGCGCCCACCATCAGCATGGCGGCAAACGCCAGCGGCGCCACCCACAGGCGGCGGGCCGTCAGGGCGCTCCAGAAACCGACCGCCAGCATGGCCGCCAGATGGTCCAGGCCGGTCAGCGGGTGCAGCAGGCCGTCTGCCAGGCCAATGTCTGCGCGGACGCCGGAATCAGTGCCGATATGGGCTGCAGCGCAGGTGGATATTGCGCAGGCAGCTATTAAAAAGAGAGTGCGAAGGGGGCGGGGCATCAGGCGGGTTCCTCAAAAGTTCAAAATAGCGTCAAAAGCGGTGGTAACGCACGTCGGTATTGCGTGACTAGCTATAAAAATAATAGCGAAAAGCCGTGGGCAGGTACAGGTTCTCGGCCATCAAACGATGGGCTGGTGCACCGTGACCAGCTTGGTGCCGTCGGCAAAGGTGGCTTCGACCTGGATATCGGGTATCAGCTCGGCAATGCCGTCCATCACGTCGTCCCGGCTGAGAATGGTTCGCCCTTCGCTCATCAGCTGGGCCACGGTTTTGCCGTCGCGCGCGCCTTCCATCACGGCCGCGCTGATGATCGCCACGGCTTCCGGGTAGTTGAGCTTGAGGCCGCGCGCGCGGCGCCGCTCGGCCAGCAGCGAGGCGGTGAAGATGAGCAGCTTGTCTTTTTCGCGCGGGGTCAGTTCCATGAGGCTCTTTCGATTGGGCGATTCGAAATTGCAAGATTGATGCCATGGGCTTTTCGACACGGATCGGACAGGCGTGGCGTGGCATGGCACAGAACCTGCAGCCGGTTGGCATTCCTTTGCTCCACTGGCTCGCCACTCAACCCTTTCATGGACTTGCAAGCGCAATCTCTGTCGCCCCCGAATCACGCAGCGCTGCCCGCGGGGCTGGCTGCGGGCGGTGCAGCGGCGGGCGCCGGAGAAGCCGGCCCGCCGCAGCGCATCATCAAGGTCAGGCGCGACTACAACAGCTGGGTGGCCAGCGAAACGATGGAGGACTATGCGCTGCGCTTCACGCCCCAGCGCTTTCGCAAATGGTCGGAATGGCGGGTCGCCAACACCGCGTTCGGCGCGGCCTCGTTCCTGATCCTGGAGGCGGTGGGCGCCACCTTGCTGGTGAAATACGGCTTTACCAACGCTTTCTGGGCGATTGTGGCCACCGGGCTGATCATTTTCCTGGCCGGCCTGCCCATCAGCCTCTATGCCGCCCGCCACGGCGTGGACATGGACTTGCTGACCCGGGGCGCGGGCTTTGGCTACATCGGCTCGACGCTGACCTCGCTGATCTACGCGTCGTTCACCTTCATCTTTTTTGCGCTGGAAGCCGCCGTCATGGCGTATGCGCTGGAGCTGGCATTCGGCATCCCGCCCCGCTGGGGCTACCTGGTCTGCGCGCTGGTGGTGATTCCGCTGGTCACCCATGGGGTTTCCACCATCAGCCGGCTGCAGGTCTGGACGCAGGGGCTCTGGCTGGTCATGCTGGTGGTGCCGTTTGTCTATGTGCTGGTGCGTGCTCCTGGTGCATTTTCTGGCGTGGTGCATTACGCAGGGGAAAAAGGCAGCGGTAGCGGGTTCGATTTGCACCTTTTTGGTGCCGGCTTGACGGTGGGCATTGCGTTGATCACCCAGATGGGCGAGCAGGCCGACTATTTGCGCTTCATGCCGGTGCAAACGCCGGCCAACCGCTGGCGCTGGTGGGGTGCGGTGCTGGTGGGCGGCCCTGGCTGGGTGCTGCTGGGCGTGGTCAAGATGCTGGGCGGCGCGCTGCTGGCCTACCTGGCGATTTCCAACATGGTGCCGCCGGACCGGGCGGTGGACCCGAACCAGATGTACCTGGCGGCCTACGAGTATGTCTTTCCCGACTACGGCTGGGCGGTCGGCGCCACGGCGTTGTTCGTTGTGATTTCACAGCTCAAGATCAATGTGACCAATGCCTACGCGGGTTCGCTGGCCTGGTCGAATTTTTTCTCGCGCCTGACGCACAGCCATCCGGGCCGGGTGGTCTGGCTGGTGTTCAACACCGCGATCGCCTTCATGCTGATGGAAATGAACGTGTTTCAGGCGCTGGGCGACGTGCTGGGGCTGTACTCGAACATCGCCATTGCCTGGATCATGGCGGTGGTGGCCGATCTGGTCATCAACAAGCCGCTGGGCCTGTCGCCGCCGGGCATCGAATTCAAGCGCGCCCATCTGTACGACATCAACCCGGTCGGTGTGGGCGCCATGGCGCTGGCTTCGCTGCTGTCGGTCACGGCGCACCTGGGGCTGTACGGCGAGCTGGCGCAGGCGTTTTCATCGGTGATTGCCATGGCGACGGCCTTCGCGGCGGCGCCGCTGATTGCGTGGCTGACGAAAGGGCGCTATTACCTTGCGCGGGACTCCGCGCCGCTGGCGGGGGACGGGACGTGCAAGCGCTGGGCCACCCAGCGCTGCGTGATCTGCGAACGCAGCTACGAAGGCCCGGACATGGCGCATTGCCCAGCCTACCAGGGGCCGATCTGCTCGCTGTGCTGCACGCTGGATGCACGCTGCGGCGATTTATGCAAACCCCACGCCCGGCTGTCGGTGCAATGGTCGGCGGCCCTGCGCTGGCTGCTGCCGCGCCGCATCTGGCCGTACCTGGACACCGGCCTGGGCCATTTCCTGCTGCTGATGGGGGTGATCGTGCCGCTGCTGGCCAGCCTGTTCGGCCTGCTGTACCGCCAGGAGGCCAGCGCGCTGGCCGCACTGGCGGCGTCCGAAATGGCCTTGCGCTCGGGGTTTTTGAAGGCCTACATGGCGCTGCTGGTCATCGCCGGGCTGGTCGCCTGGTGGCTGGTGCTGGCCCACAAGAGCCGGCAGGTGGCGCAGGAGGAGTCGAACCGCCAGACCCATCTGCTGATGCAGGAGATCGAGTCGCACCGCCAGACCGATGAAGCCCTGCAGCAGGCCCGGCTCACGGCGGAGCAGGCGCGCCGCCTGGCCGACCAGGCCAGCCAGGCCAAGAGCCGCTACATCAGCGCCATCAGCCATGAGCTGCGCACGCCGCTCAACAGCATCCTGGGCTATGCGCAGCTCATGGGCGAGGACACCACCATCCCGCCGCACCGCAAGCAGGCGGTCAGCGTCATCAAGCGCGGCGGCGAGCACCTGCTGTCGCTGATCGAGGGGACGCTGGACATTGCCCGCATCGAGGCAGGCAAGCTCACGCTGAATGTCAAGCCGATGCGCTTTGCCGATTGCGTGCATGAAATGGCCGGCATGTTCGAGCCGCAGGCCGCAGCCAAGGGGCTGCGCTTTGCGTTCGAGGCCAGCGGCAACCTGCCCGAGGTGGTGCGCGCCGATGAAAAACGGGTGCGCCAGGTGCTCATCAACCTGCTGGGCAATGCCATCAAGTTCACCGACGCCGGACAGGTCACGTTCAGGCTGCGCCATGCGCGCGAAATGGCCCATATCGACATCGAGGACACCGGCCCCGGCATGAGCGAGGCCGAACTGGGCCGGATTTTCGAGCCCTTCGCGCGGGGCAGCACAGCCGGGCAGAGCGTGGGCGGCTCCTCCGGCGCCGGGCTGGGGCTGACCATCGCCAAAATGCTGACCGACCTGATGGGCGGCGAGATGACCGTGGCCAGCACGCTGGGGGAAGGCTCGGTGTTTCGCATCCGGCTGTTCCTGCCCGAGGTGCACCTGGCGCCGGGCAGCGATCCGGCCGCTCCCGCGCATGCCGCCCGTCGGCGGCCGCAGGGCTATGACGGCATTCGCCGCAAGCTCCTGGTGGTCGACAACGAGGAACCCGACCGCGAACTGCTGGTGCAGCTCCTTGCGCCGATGGGTTTCGAGCTGCGCACCGCCGCCAGCGGCCACGACTGCCTGGACCTTCTGGCGGCGGGCTACCGGCCGGACGTGATCTTCATGGACCTGGCGATGGCCGGGATCGACGGCTGGGAAACGCTGCGCCGCATCCGCAAGTCGGGGCATCGAGGCATCCACCTGGCGATTGTTTCGGCCAATGCCTTTGACAAGGGCATTGACAACGACCTGGGCATCGCGCCGGAAGACTTCATTCTCAAGCCGGTGCGCCATACCGAGTTGCTCGACTGGCTGGAGCGGCGCTTGGACTTGAGCTGGCGCCATGAACTGCCCGCCGCGGCACCGCCGGCAGCGGCGCCGGCGCCACGGGTGCTGCCCGATGCGTTACAGCGCGCTGCCCTGCTGGATGTCGTTGATCTCGGGTATTACCGGGGCATTTTGAACAAGCTGGCCGACATTGAAAACCAGCAGCCGGCCACCGCGGCCTTTGTCGGGGAGATGCGCTTGCTGGCGCGGCAGTTCCGCTTCGAGGCCATGGCCGCTCAGCTCACACGCAAGGAAAACGCAAATGAACCAAACGCCTGAGGTCGGCCAGGCGCCGGCGCACCACCTGGACCGCACGCTGGACCGCGCCAACAGCGACGTGGTGCTGATCGTGGACGATGTGCCCGACAACCTGGCGGTGCTGCACGACGCGCTGGATGAGTCGGGCTACACCGTGCTGGTGGCGACCAGCGGCGAAGCGGCGCTGCAGCGGGCCCGCCAGGCCTTGCCCGACATCGTGCTGCTCGACGCCATGATGCCCGGCATGGATGGCTTTGAAGTGGCCCGGCAGCTCAAGGCGCTGCCGCTGACAGCCCATATCCCGATTATTTTCATGACCGGCCTGACCGAGACCGAGCACCTGGTGGCGGCCCTGCAGGCCGGCGGCGTGGACTATGTGACCAAGCCGATCAAACCCAAGGAAGTGATGGCGCGCATGGGCGTTCACTTGCAGGGCGCCCGCCGCGCCCGGCAGGAGGCCCGGCAGGCGGGCCAGGCGCGCAATGCGCTCGATGCGTTCGGCTACGCCAGCATCACGGTGCGGATGCAGCCCGACGGACAGGGCGACGGCAAAATCATCTGGCAGACCCCGCTGGCGCGGGAGCTGCTGATGCGCTACTACGGCACCACCGCGCCGCAAACGCCCGAGCCCGTCCTGGACTGGCTGCGCCGCCATCTGCCCGATGCGCGCCAGCAGATCGAGCCGCCGCGCCTGACCATCGAGCAGGGGCCGCGCCGGCTGACGTTCAGGCTGCACCAGCAAACCGAAGACAGCGACAGCGGCGGCGACTGGCTGGTCGTGATGCGCGAGACTTCGGACGATGCGGTGGCCCGGGCCATCGCCTTGAGCTTCAAGCTCACCGCCCGCGAGGCCGAGGTGCTGTACTGGGTGGTCAAGGGCAAGGTCAACCGCGACATTGGCGAGATTCTGGGCGCCAGCCCGGCAACGGTAAAAAAGCATCTGGAGCGGGTCTATGCCAAGCTGGGCGTGGAGACCCGGACCGCCGCCGCCGGCCGGGCCATGAGCCGCATCCGGCAGCTGCACCCGCAGTTCGAGCCCTGAATGAGCGCCAGCATGGTTTGGCATGGCCGGTTATAATGGTGGGTTCGGTTACGCATCAGCGTTTTTCATCGAAGTCAGCAGTCCAACCTCGGCTTCTATCTCAAATGCGGCGCTTCTCAGAGCCCGGATTCCCAGCACTGCGGCAGTGCTTTCAGCGCTTTTTTCCAGCCCTGACATCTTGGCACTGCTTTATCTCCTGGCGAGCACTTCCCCCAACGGTGCCCACTCATGGCTCAACCTGCCCGGCGTTTTAAACGCCGGGCGGCTAGATACCGAATACACGTTGGCTTGCTCGCAAGCTGAATACTTCCCCATCAAGCCGGAAAGATATCCGGCAAAGACTTTTATGAACATGAACGAAAACAAAATAGAGATAGGCAAATACCTTGTCTCGCCCCTTGCCAGAGAGCAAGGCGAAGGCCGCTATGCGGCGTCAGTATCGATCCGCTCCGGACGCGGCAGCGGTACCCACGACAGGGTACTGCGCTTCAATGGGCTGTTTGACAGCGCGGCCGCTGCCTTACATTACGCTACCGAGCATGCGATGGGCTGGATTCGCGAACGCTCATCCCCTATCTGCGCATAAAAACCGGCCAGCCCGCGTGGGCTGGCAACACCCAATTTCTAAATATCAGGAGTTATAGATGGCCAAAGAAGAATTGATCGAAATGCATGGACTGGTGGACGAGGTCCTGCCTGACTCGCGCTTTCGCGTGACGCTGGACAACGGCCACAAACTGGTGGCCTACACCTCGGGCAAGATGCGAAAAAACCATATCCGCATCCTGGCCGGCGATCAGGTGTCGCTGGAACTGTCGCCCTACGACCTGAGCAAGGGCCGGATCACCTTCCGCCACATTGCCGGTCGCGGTCCCGGCCCCGCGCCGCGCCAGCCGCGTTAAGCGCATGCTTTAACGCCCTCCAGGCCGCGCTCGATGCCGCGCGCAGCCCGGGTCAAACGGCACGCCTCACGCAAGGCGCGAGCCGTTGAGCACATCAGGTCCTGACGGCCATGTGTTCGGTCTTTTGGTCCAGCAGAATTTCTGGCTCCTGCGCTTCTTCCCACGTTTCGTTGTTCAGTCCGGCATGCAGCCTGTCCATGTCCAGCTCGTTGGTCCACTTGGCAACGACCAGGGTGGCGACGCCATTGCCGATCAGGTTGGTCAGCGCACGGGCTTCCGACATGAAGCGGTCGATGCCCAGAATCAGCGCCAAGCCGGCCACCGGCACATTTCCGACCGCCGACAAAGTGGCCGCCAGCACGATAAATCCGCTCCCCGTCACACCTGCGGCGCCTTTTGAGGTCAGCAGCAAGACACCCAGCAGCGTGAGCTCCTGCATCAGCGTCATGGGCGTATTGGTGGCCTGCGCGATGAAGACGGCGGCCATGGTCAGGTAGATCGATGTGCCGTCCAGGTTGAA
Source organism: Polaromonas sp. (assembly GCA_028292745.1). GTDB lineage: Bacteria > Pseudomonadota > Gammaproteobacteria > Burkholderiales > Burkholderiaceae_C > Polaromonas. Next base: position 21,144 of record JAQGLT010000117.1, read on the forward strand.
GGAGTAGCCGGTCGGAATGACCAGGCCCACCGTGGTTTTCTTTGCGCCCAGGTTTTCCATTTTCTCCATCATGCGCGGCAGCACCGATTCCGAGGAGGACGTGCCCAGCACGATGAGCAGTTCTTCCTTGATGTACTTGATGAGCTTCCAGACGCTGAAGCCATGCAGGCGCGCAATCGTGCCGAGCACGACAAAGATGAACAGCAGGCAGGTCAGGTAAAACGCACCCATCAGCTTGCCCAGGGCAAACAGCGAGCCGACGCCGTATTTGCCGATCGTGAAGGCCATCGCGCCAAAGGCGCCAATAGGAGCAACCCGCATGATGAAGCCGACAATCGTGAACAGGACATGCGAGCTTTTTTCGATGAAGTCGAACACCAGCGTGCCGCGGCCGCCGAAACGGTGCAGGGCAAAGCCGAAAAGAATGGCAATCAGCAGCACCTGCAAAATGTCGCCCTTCGCGAAAGCGTCGAAAAACGCGTTCGGAATGACGTTCAGGATGAAATCGGTGGTGCTCGCCATCTTGCCCGGGCCAGTGTAGGCGGCGATCGATCTGGTGTCCAGCGTTGCCGGGTCGATGTTCATGCCGGCACCGGGCTGCAAAAGGTTGACCAGCAGCAGGCCAATGATCAGCGCAAAGGTGCTGACCACTTCAAAGTACAGCAGCGCCAGCCCGCCGGTCTTGCCGACTTTTTTCATGTCTTCCATGCCGGCGATGCCCACCACCACGGTGCAGAAAATGATGGGCGCGATCATCATTTTGATCAGCTTGATGAACCCGTCGCCAAGCGGCTTCATGCTTTCGCCGATGGAGGGGTAAAAATACCCCAGGGCCACGCCTGCAATGACCGCGCATATCACCTGGAAGTACAGGGAACGGTACAGCGGCAGTTTTTTCGGAAGTGCGGAGGTGGCCATAAAAAGGACGCATGGGCGGATGCGGCAGTTGAATGTGATGACCAATATAGCGGGCAGACCAGAAAATTACCATTCCCAAAGCCTGCATTCCCAGGCTTATTCTTCGTCACTTTTTGTAAAAAAATCCGACCCGCTGCGGCCAGCGGAAATGCTGGCGTTGTCCTACAGGCACGAACGCACAGGGGAAGGCGGAACGTTCCGGCGCTGTCCAATAATCAAGAATTCGCTGCTTGTTATCCCATTTCCATTTGTATTTCCATACGAGACTGACGCGAAGCTGGAGAACCACACAGTAGTACGGCAGAGCGAAGCAACGACCTATCGGATTGAAGTGGTAATGGAAATGGAGTGAAACGTGGTTAACCGGAGACAAACATGGCTTCAGATTCAATTCCTTCCACGCCGGACGGCTTTGCGCATCCGGGCACTGCAAATGACGACCTGCAGGCCGAGTACGACCAGTTGCGGGAAGAACTACAGCGTCTGATGACCGAGCCGATCAAGGACTTTCCAAGAATTGATGCGCTGGTCGACCAGCTTGAACGCACCCAGCTGGCCTTCAAGGGGCAGCACGGCATCCAAGGCAACAACCCGAACGAATAGCGGCTGCTGCCGCGTTTTGGATCTGTCGGAAATTTCATGCTTGTCCGCCTGCCTGTTCGGCTGCCGGCGGTTGGGTTGGCAGCTCCTATTTTAATAGCTAACAGTGCTTATGGCGCTTGCGCAAAGCCCGGTTTTGATCCTCAACCGCGCACGGAAAGCAGTGTCTGCGGACGCATGGCGTCACAAAACTACACAGATGTCAGAGAAGGATTACCGCCAGCTGGCTTGCAGGCTGGCAAACAAAAACCTTGCTCTGTTCTACATTGAAAGTGTTCTCAAACCCGATGACTTTCCAAGGAGATTGACATGCCCATCATTGCCTGGTTGCTTGGAGTTCCGATCACTGTGATTTTGCTGCTGATGCTCTTCGGGGTGTTTTAGGCTTCGGTATTGATCTAGCTGAAAAAAAGCCCGCTGATGCGGGTTTTTTCATGCCTGGGCCTGGGCTGAACGGCGGTGCATTTCAGTCGGCGGAACCGGCTTCTCCAACCCGCATCCGCCCGACATGCCACCAGGGCGGAAGCAGGCGGCGCACCTCGGCGCGCGCAAACCGGTCGTCCATGAGGTAGATCACGCCCTGGTCCGAGGTGGTGCGGATCACCCGCCCGGCCGCCTGCACCACCTTTTGCACGCCCGGGTACAGGTAGGTGTAGTCATAGGCCTTGCCCGCGCCAAAATTGGCGCCCATGCGCTGCCTGATCTGCTCATTCACCGGGTTGACCTGCGGCAGGCCCAGGGTGGCGATGAAAGCGCCGATCAGCCGGTCGCCGGGCAGGTCGATGCCCTCGGCAAAGGCGCCGCCCAGCACGGCAAAACCGATGCCTTGGGTCGCGGGCGTGAAGCGGGCCAGAAATTCGTCGCGCGCGGCCTCGTCCATGCGGCGGGTCTGCTCCCACACCGGGATCTGCGGGTGAAGCGCCCTGAACAGCTGGGCAAGCTGCTGCAGGTAGTCGTGGCTGCTCAGGAACGCCAGGTAATTGCCCGGCCGACTGGCATATTGCCGGGCCATCAGCCCGGCAATCGGCGCCAGGGACGCCGCCCGGTGCTGGTAGCGGGTCGAGATGTCGGTGACCACCGCGACCTTGAGCTGTTCGGCGGCGAAGGGCGACTGCACATCCACCCAGGCCGTGCCGGTGGGCAGCCCGAGCGTGTCGGCATGGTAGTTTTTCGGGCTCAGCGTGGCCGAAAACAGCACCACCGCGTGGGCGGCCGCGAAACGCGGCGCGAGAAAAGGCGCGGGCACCACATTGCGGATGCACAGGCGCGAAAAGCGCCGGGAAGGGCGGCCCGACCCTGCGCCGGCCAGCGTGCCCGCCGGGGCATCGAGCGTGATGTCGAACAGCGAATGCGCGCCAAAACTCTCGGCCATGCGCGAGAAATGCAGCGCGTCGAAATAAAAGCGCTGCAGCGCCGTATCGAGCCGCGCCGGATGCGCCTCCATGTCGTCGGTGATGGCGCTGGTAGCCTGTTGCAGCGCCAGCAAAAACGGCGCGGGCGGCTCGGGCCGCACCTGGTACAGGGCCGTTGGCGCCGGCTGCGGCGCTGTTTGCAGATCGCGCCAGGCGCGGTGCAGGCGGTCGAGCGCCTTTTTGAGCGCCGGCGCTGCGAGCTGCCGCACCCCCGCCAGGTCCGCCTGGTCAAGTTCGGCCGTGTACATCTTGCGCGCCCGGTCCACCAGGTTGTGCGCTTCATCGACCAGCACGCCGGCGCGCCAGCCGTTGGCCCCTGTCAACGCATGCAGCAATGCCCCGGTGTCAAAGTAATAGTTGTAGTCGCCCACCACCACGTCGCTCCAGCGCACCAGGTCCTGGCTGAGGTAGTACGGGCAGACGTTGTGCGCCAGCGCCACGGCGCGCATCGCCTCCTTGTCAAGCAGACGGTGATGGGCCGGGCCTGAGAGTGCGGCGCGGCGCGCTGCCGGCAGGCGGTCGTAAAAGCCTTTTGCCAGCGGGCAGGACTCGCCATGGCAGGCCTTGTCCAGGTGCTCGCAGGCCTTGTCGCGCGCCACCAGCTCCATCACGCGCAGCGCCAGCGCCGGCGCGCTGCCGGCCAGCAGGGCCAGGGCGTCGAGCGCCAGCCGGCGGCCCGAGGTTTTGGCCGCGAGAAAAAACACCTTGTCGATCTCCTGCTTGGGCAGCGCCTTGAGCAGCGGAAACACCGTGCCGATGGTTTTGCCGATGCCGGTCGGCGCCTGAACCATGAGGCAGCGCTTGCCTGCCGCCGATTTGTAGACCGCTTCGGCCAGTTCCCGCTGGCCCGGCCTGAACGCGGCGTGCGGAAATGCCAGCGCCTGCAGCGCCGCGTCCCGGGCCGAGCGGTGGGCCAGTTCCTGGCGCGCCCAGCCCAGGAATTTTTCGCACTGCGCTTCAAAATATTGCCTGAGTGTGGCGGCATCGAACTGCTCGGTCAGCAGGGTTTCCTGCTGGCTGCCGATGTCGAAATAGACCAGCGCCAGCCGCACGTCGGCCAAATTCAGTTTCTGGCACAGCAGCCAGCCGTAAATCTTGACCTGCGCCCAATGCAGTTGCCGGTGGTTCTCGGGCAGGCTCGCCAGGTCGCCCCGGAACGTCTTGACCTCTTCAAGCTGGTTTCGGTCGGGGTCGTAGCCATCGGCCCGGCCGCGCACCCGCAGTTCCTGGTAGTCCCCCGACAGGCTGACCTCGGCCTGGTAGCCTGCCGCGCGGCGCGACGCCACCAAGGCATGGCCGGCCATGCCCTCCAGCGCGGAAGGCGAGGGGGTAAAGCGCAGGTCCAGGTCGCCATGCTTGGCGGTGAACTCGCACATCGTCCGGACAGCGACCACATAGCTCATGCCGTGCCCGCCTCCCAGATCAGGCGCATCGGTTGTCAACAGCAGCGCAGCCAGCCCGGCTCATTTGGACTTGACGTGGTTCATGGCCGTGTCGAATTCCTTGCGTGAGAGAAAGCCGTCGTGGTTGGTGTCGGCCTGGTCAAAGTGCCTGGTCACACCGCGAAAGCGGGCGGCTTCCTCGCGGTCCACCTGGCCATCGCCGTTGCTGTCCATGAATTTGAAGGCCTGCGCCAGGTCGTTGGCGGCATAGCGGGGCGGCGCAGAAGCGGCTTCGGCAGGCGCGCTGGCTGCCGCTTGGGCAAAAGCCGGTGCGGGCGGGTCCTGCGCACGGGCATTGCCGGCCAGCAGGACGGCTGCCGCGCCAGCGCTGAGCAGCAGGGCCCGTGCCAGTGCCAGCAGGTTCATCCAGAGGGGTAAAGAAAGGTGCATTGGAGAAAGAAATTTCATGGACAGGTGAAGCAAAGCCGAACGGAAACCCGGTTTAAAAAACCCATTGGACGCTAGTTTGCAAGGGCGCTCCAGTGCGCTTGCATCGTGTTGCGCAGCTTTACCCGCCAGCCATGCGCTTACCGCTGACAGGGGGGCTGTGGACTGTCCGACAGGGCAAGGCCGCCTGGCTTTTCAAAATCAGAACCGTCAGTCAATTTTAAGGATGAAGGAAAAATCATGGCAACCAGCAGCATTCTCGGCGGCTCGCAACTGCCGGAGGAAATCAGTGGAAAAGACATGCAGGCGCTTGGCCCCAGCGACAATTCCGACAGCGGAAGCGACGCCATCGGGGCCTATAGCGACGAGGCGCTGGCCAGCGACACGGATTCATTCGGCACCGGAGAGCGTGCCTCCATCGACCCAGGCGCCGACCACACGGACGTCGATATCCGGCCTGACCATATTGAACGCGCGGCCGATATTGACCTGGATGAGCAGGCCGGGGACGACTTTGACGACTTGAGCGCCGTAGAAGCCCTGGCCGACGACAGCGATGACCTGGAAGCCGAAGACGATGCAGGCGATGACGATGCCGGCGCCTCCCGCAAAGCCTGAAAAGCACGGGCATGATGGTTCCGGCGTCAGCGGGCGCAGACCCTGAACTGGCCAGGCGCATTGAAACCACACTCAGGCGCAATTTTGGCCTCCGGCGTCTGCGTGAGGGCCAGGAAACCGTCATCACCCGGGTGCTGCAGGGTCAGGCCACGCTGGCCATCATGCCCACCGGCGCCGGAAAATCTTTGTGCTACCAGCTTCCGGCCGTCTTGCTGGCTGGCCGCACCCTGGTGGTTTCGCCGCTCATCGCCCTGATGAACGACCAGTGCGAAAACCTGAACCGCCTTGGCATCGCCGCGGTGCAGCTCAACAGTTCGCTGGATGCCGCCACGCTGCAGGCGGCCGAGCAGGCTGTTGCTGACGGCAGTGCGCGCATTGTGTTGACCACGCCCGAGCGGCTGGCCGATGCGCACTTTGCCGCCCTGCTCAAGCGCCACCCGGTCAGCCTGCTGGTGGTCGATGAGGCCCATTGCATTTCACAGTGGGGGCATGACTTTCGGCCGGCCTTTCTGGAAATCGCCCCGGCGCTGCGCCAGCTCGCCCACCCCACCGTGCTGGCGCTGACGGCCACCGCGACCGAGTCGGTCATGGATGACATTCGCGCGCAGCTGGGCATTGGCCGCAGCGGCATCGTCAACACCGGCGCCTACCGGGCCAACCTGCATTACCAGGTCGAGCAGGTCAGCCGCGAGGAAGACAAGCTTGAAAAAGCGCTGGCGCTGGTCCGCGCCACCCCCGGCTGCGGACTGGTGTATGCCGCGACGGTGAAGGCGGCCGAAGCGGTGTACCAAGCGCTGCACGGCGCGGGTGAGTCGGTGGGGCGTTACCACGGCAAGCTGACCGGCGCCGAGCGGCACGCCGCCCAGGAAGCCTTCATGGACGGCGACGTACGCGTCATGGTGGCCACCAATGCGTTCGGCCTGGGCATCAACAAACCCGACATTCGTTTTGTGCTGCATTACCAGATGCCTGCGGGGCTGGACGCGTACTACCAGGAGTCGGGCCGGGCCGGGCGCGACGGGCAGGAGGCCTGTTGCACGCTGCTGTTCTTGCGCAGCGACAAGGCGGTGCAGCAGTTTTTCATGAGCGGGCGCTACCCTGACAGCGACGATGTGCTGGCGCTTTACCAGGCCTTGCAGCAGGAGCCGCCCGGCGAATCTGGCGAATCCGACGGCGGGCCGGGCTGGCCGCTGTCGCGCCTCAAAGGCCGGCTGGGCCGGGCGCAGAACAAGCTCAAGGTGGCCGCCAGCTTGCTGCGGCGGCAGCGGATTGTCGGCCAGTACCCCGGCGGCAATCTGTACCTGATAAAGAAAAACCTGCAGCCGCCGGCTCTGCAGGCGCTGGTGACGGCCTACCGCGACAAGCGGGAGCAGGACCAGGAAACGCTGGAAAAAATGGTTTTTTACGCCCAGGCCGGCCAGTGCCGCTGGCAGCTGCTGCTGGCGTACCTGCAGGAGCAGGCGGACTTCACCCACTGCGGCAGCTGTGACAACTGCCGGCGCATTGCGGTGGTGCAAGCTGAACTTGCCGCGCAGGCCCGCCAGCCGGCGGAGCCGGCGCTGGCACTGGCGGGGCAGGCGGCGCAGGCGGTCGCGCAAGGCGATCCGAGCCTGACATTCAGCCCGGCTGGTGCCTCTGCAACGCCACCGGCCCCGCCGATTTTCAAACCCGATGACACGGTCAAGGTCAAGCGCTATGGGCAGGGCAGGGTGGTGGCAGCCGATGCACTGTCCGTCACGGTCGAGTTCGAGCCGGGCTGCCAGCGCAGTTTTCATGCCGCTTATGTGCAAGGTGTGCGGCCGCGCCTGGCGCGCGGCAAGGCGCGCTAGGCGATGCGCGGTGCCCTGAAACCGCCCCCCAGGTCATCGCGGCTGGCCGTAAGCCGCATCGATACCGTTACCATGGCGCTTTCCGCCCGCCACCCAAGGTCCGCAAGCCCATGAAACTCTCAAAAATAGCCCAGTCCGCCGCGCTTGAAGACAAATCCTTTTTGCTGCTGCTGATCATCGTTTCGCTGGCTTTCTTCTGGGTGCTATGGCCGTTTTACGGCGCGGTCTTTTGGGGTGCCGTGTTCGCGCTGATGTTCTCGCCGCTGTATCTGCGCTTTTTGAAAAAGATGCCGAAAAAGCCGACAGTGGCCGCCTTGCTCACGGTGTCGGTTATTTTGGTGCTGGTCATCTTGCCGGTCGGCCTCATCAGCATCCTGCTGACCCAGGAGGTGGCGGCCGTGTACGCGCGCGTCCAGTCGGGCGAATTCAGCTTCAGCCGGTATTTTCAGCAGGTCTACAACGCCCTGCCGGCCTGGATTACCGGGGTGCTGGACCGTTCAGGGCTGAGCACGATCGGGCTGATTCAGGAGCGCGTTTCGGCCAGCCTGACCAAGGCCAGCCAGTTCATCGCCACGCAGGCCCTGAGCATCGGGCAAAACGCCTTTGACTTTCTCGTCAGCTTTTTCATCATGCTGTACCTGCTGTTTTTCTTCCTGCGCGACGGCGCGGCCCTGTCCTTGCGCATCAAGGGCGCGATTCCGCTGGAGGCGGACATCAAGCGCAACCTGTTCACCAAGTTCACCACCGTCATTCGCGCCACCGTCAGGGGCAATATCGTCGTGGCGATCATCCAGGGCGCACTGGGCGGGCTGATCTTCTGGTTTCTCGGGATTCATGCGCCGGTGCTGTGGGGCACGCTGATGGCGTTCCTCTCGCTGCTGCCGGCCATTGGCGCCGCGCTGGTCTGGATTCCCGTGGCCATCTACTTTCTGGCGACCGGCGCGCTCTGGCAGGGCGCGCTGCTGATCGCCTTTGGCGTCCTGGTGATTGGCCTGGTGGACAACATCCTGCGCCCGGTGCTGGTCGGCAAGGACACCAAGATGCCCGACTACGTGATTCTTGTCACCACGATTGGCGGCATGGCCCTGTTCGGTCTGAACGGCTTTGTCATCGGGCCGGTGATCGGCGCCATTTTCATGGCGGCGTGGGACATCTTTTCAAGGGCGCGGCAGTCAGAGACTGTTCTGCCGCCATCGGTCTGAAACGTTATTTTTAGATTAAATAACCTGAGTTTTGGATAAGCAGCGCTGCGGTATCAGGGTGACAGCAGATAGGCCTTGGGTCAAAAATGGCATCTCCCAAATGCGTGTGAAGGTGCCCCACCATGAACAATGCCACAGAGCTGTT
>JAQGLT010000119.1 GCA_028292745.1 Polaromonas sp.
GCAATTCGCTATTTATTTAATAGCAAAAACCCATTGCCGGCAGCGCAGGCCGCAAGCGCTCTGAAACATCACGGATTCGACAGCCAGCCAAGCCACGCAAAAACCCTCACTGGTGCGGGAATGCAGCGCTTGCCAGACAGCCTGATACCGACCCAAATGCAAAAAGCACCTCAACAGGTGCGTTTTGGAATTGCAAGCGTCGCTAAAAGTGTTTAAACCGGAAGCGGATTGCGCAAGCGAATGTGAAGTTCACGCAGTTGTTTCTCGTCCACGGGGCTAGGCGCATGGGTTAGCAGACATTGCGCGCGCTGGGTTTTGGGGAAAGCAATCACATCCCGTATGGATTCGGCGCCAGTCATCATGGTGACGATCCGGTCCAAGCCAAAGGCCAAGCCGCCATGAGGCGGGGCGCCGTATTGCAAAGCATCCAAAAGAAAGCCAAATTTTAATTGGGCTTCCTCGGCCCCGATATTCAACGCATCGAACACCTTGCTCTGCACATCGGCACGGTGGATGCGCACCGAGCCTCCTCCGAGTTCCCAACCGTTGAGCACCATGTCGTATGCCTTGGCAATACAGCGTCCTGGGTCGGTATCCATCCAGTCCTCGTGGCCATCCTTGGGCGCGGTAAAGGGATGGTGCACCGCACTCCAGCGTTTGCCTTCTTCGTCGTATTCAAACATCGGGAAGTCGACCACCCAGAGCGGTTTCCAGCCTTTGACAAACAAGCCCGACTTCTTACCGAATGGACTATGCCCGACTTTCAGGCGCAATGCCCCAATGCTGTCGTTGACCACCCCAGCCTTGTCGGCCCCAAAGAAAATAATATCCCCGTTTTGCGCACCCGTGCGCGTTAGGATTTCGGAGACAGCCGCATCGTGGATGTTCTTGACGATGGGGCTTTGCAGGCCCTCACGCCCCTTACTGGTGTCATTGACCTTGATCCAGGCCAGGCCCTTGGCGCCATAGATCTTGACGAACTCGGTGTAGGCATCGATCTCGCTTCGGCTGATTTCCGCGCCGCCGGGCACCCTGAGCGCCACCACTCGGCCGCCCGGCGTCGTGGCGGCGGCACTGAATACCTTGAAGTCCACGTTTGCCATCACGTCGGTGAGTTCGGTGAATTCCAGATTCACCCGCAAATCCGGTTTGTCGGAGCCATAGCGATGCATTGCATCGGCGTAGGACATGACAGGAAATTCGCCCAAATCCGTGTTCAACACGGTCTTGAAAATGTTGCTGATCATGCCCTGGAACATGTCGCGAATTTCCTGCTCGCCCATAAAGGACGTCTCAATATCGATCTGGGTAAATTCCGGCTGGCGGTCGGCGCGCAGATCCTCGTCACGAAAGCACTTGGTGATCTGGTAATAACGGTCAAACCCCGCCACCATCAGCAGTTGCTTGAACAGTTGGGGACTTTGCGGCAAAGCAAAAAACATTCCCTCGTTCACACGGCTGGGCACCAGGTAGTCACGTGCGCCCTCAGGGGTGCTCTTGGTCAGCATCGGCGTTTCGATGTCGATGAAACCGTTGGCATCGAGAAACTTACGCGTTTCCATGGCCACCCGGTAACGGAGCATCAAATTGTTCTGCATATAGGGGCGGCGCAGGTCCAAGACCCGGTGCGTCAGGCGCGTCGTTTCGGACAGGTTGTCGTCATCAAGCTGAAAAGGTGGCGTGACGCTGGGGTTCAACACAATCAGTTCATGGCACAGCACCTCGACACGGCCGCTTTTCAGGGCTTCGTTGATTGTGCCGTCAGGGCGTGCACGGACAACGCCCTTGACCTGTACGCAGAACTCGTTGCGGACATCTTCGGCAGTCTGGAACATGTCGGCGCGGTCCGGATCGCATACGACCTGCACATAGCCTTCGCGATCACGCAGGTCTATGAAAATAACACCGCCATGATCACGCCGGCGATTAACCCAACCGCATAAGCTGACGGTTTGGCCCAGCAGGCCCTCGGTCACCAGACCGCAATAAGATGAACGCATTTGAGCGACTTGTGTATCAGCGATTGCCATAAAAATACTTTGCAATTGTCAGCGCTGCTGCGCTGTTTACAGGGGAGGATTCAGCGGTGTAGCAGGACGTGTCGCAGGAACAACCACGCCCATCGAGATCACATAGGTAAGCGCCTCATCAACACTCATCTTCAGTTCGACACATTCAGACTTTCTGAGCATGATGAAATAGCCGCCGGTCGGGTTGGGCGTTGTCGGGATATAGACACTGAGGTAATCGCCTGGCAGATGATTCACCACATCGCCTCCGGGCAAGCCGGTCAGGAAACCGATGGTCCAGACACCCTCGCGCGGCCATTGGACCAGCAAGGCCTTACGAAAGGCATTGCCGTTCTCGGAGAAAAGCGTGTCGGAAACCTGCTTAACGCTTGAGTAGATGGATCGCACTATCGGGATTCGCCTCAGCAAGGCGTTTCCAAAAATCAGCAGTTTGCGGCCAAGGAAATTGCTGGCCAGCGCACCAATCAGCAACACGATGCCAAGGGTCAACAACACCCCGAATCCAGGCAGATGGAACCCGAGCACCCTGTCGGGATGCCAGGCGCCCGGAAGAATAAGCAGCGTCTGGTCGAGTGTTGTAACAATCCAGTCAAGTACGGCCAGCGTGATGACCAAAGGCACCAAGACAAGCAGCCCGGCGAGCAGCCACCGGCGAATCGAGCTCATCATGAAGGCGTGGACGAGGTACCACCGCTGGCACCCGACGGAGCAGCGGACGATGCCGACGTGGCAGGGCTGGCTGCTACCGATGAACCGGCTGACGACAGGGCCGCAGGCGCAGCGGGCGAATTGCCGGTGGGAGCAGGGTCGGATGAAGTTGCCGGGGTATCAGCAGGTTTCGAAGGCGCTTCACCTGTGCTGCCGCCACGAAAGTCGGTCACGTACCAGCCCGAGCCCTTGAGTTGAAAACCAGCGGCTGTCAGCTGTTTTTTGAAGGTGGATTTACCGCATTGCAGGCATTCGGATAAAGGGGTATCCGACATTTTCTGCAAAACATCTTTGGAAAATCCGCAGGATTCGCATTTGTAAGCGTAAATTGGCATGGTGCTTGAGCTTTTTTCCGGGGGTTTTCCGCCTGTAAAGGCCAAGCGGTGCAAAGCCTTCAATTATAAGGCTTGACCTGTGCAAGACCTGCAAAGGCCAACGCCATTACGCCTCAATGCGCCCGATCTCAAAACAGTCGCACACGCAGGACGAACTGCATAAAAATCAGGCCGATAACAAAACCCAACCCGCCATAAATTAAGCTTTGCAGCAATTTGTTGGTGCGCTTTTGTTCTGCGAGCAATTCACTGAAATCATTGCGGGTGACCGCAGGTCCCACCTTCAAGTAGTTTGCCAACAGGCGCGGCAACAACGGCAGTAACTTGGCGTAGGTAGGCGCCTCGGCTTTCAGCTGGGCCAGTAGTTTTTCAGGACCGACCTGCTCAAGCATCCATCTTTCCAGGAAAGGTTTGGCCGTGCTCCAGAGATCCAGGTCCGGATCCAGCTCACGGCCCAAGCCTTCAATATTGAGCAGCGTTTTTTGCAGCAACACAAGCTGCGGCTGAATCTCTACCTGAAAGCGTCGAGAAGTCTGAAACAGCCGCATGAGCACCAGCCCCAACGAAAGCTCCTTGAGCGGACGGTCAAACATGGGTTCGCAGCATGCGCGAATGGCGGACTCCAGCTCATCCACGCGGGTGGCCTTGGGCACCCAGCCTGACTCAATATGCAGTTCGGCAACCCGTTTATAGTCGCGCTGGAAAAAAGCACTGAAATTTTGCGCCAGGTATTCTTTGTCCACCTCTGTAAGCGTGCCCACAATGCCAAAGTCGAGAGAAATATAACGGCCGAAAGTTGCCGGAGCAAGGCTGACCTGGATGTTTCCGGGGTGCATGTCGGCATGAAAAAATCCGTCCCGAAACACCTGGGTGAAAAAAATATTGACACCATCGGTCGCCAGTTTCTTCATGTCGACGCCCGCGTCGCGCAAGCGCTGGATTTGGCTGATAGGCACGCCGTGCATGCGCTGCATCACCATCACATCGGGCATGCAGTAATCCCAATACATCTCCGGAATCATCACGAGGTTAAGACTTTGCATGTTGCGGCGCAGTTGTGCCGCATTAGAAGCCTCGCGCAACAAGTCAAGTTCGTCATGAAGGTATTTATCGAATTCGGCCACCACTTCCCGGGGCTTGAGGCGTTTGCCGTCGGCCGATGCGCGCTCGACCCAACCGGCCATCATGCGCATCAACGCAAGGTCCTTCCTGAACGCAACCACCATGTTCGGCCGCAGTACCTTGACTGCGACTTCACGGCCACCAGGCAATGTGGCGAAATGGACCTGGGCAATTGAAGCGCTGGCGACAGGTGTCAATTCAAAAGTTTCAAAAATCCGATCCAGGGACTTGCCAAAAGACTTTTCGATGATTTTCACCGCCACATCCGACGGGAATGGTGGCACCCTATCCTGCAAACGCGCCAACTCATCGGCGATATCAGGCGGCAGCAAATCGCGGCGGGTGGACAAAACCTGGCCGAATTTGACAAAAATCGGCCCTAAGCGCTCTAGCGCCTCCCGAAGGCGTTCACCCCTAGGGGCTTTCAGGTTGCGCCCCAGCGAAACAATGCGGGTCAAGAGGCGAATCCATGGCTTTTCAAAACTAGAAAGGACCAGTTCGTCCAAACCGAAGCGCAGGACGGTCCAGACAATGAAAATTCCCCTGAGCATCCGGCTCATGCAGAAGCCTTGGGCAGCGGCGGCGCCCCGGCGCTATTGAGTGCGTTTTGCTCACTTTCTTCTGTTGGAGCCGAATTGAGCTGATGTGCTCCGTCACCGAACTCGGTAACAGGCTCATGTGCCGGGGTCTTCAAGGGCATCGTCGGCTCCGCTGTCCGAACTGCCATCGGCGTGGAGGCTGCGGTTGTTGGCGAAGAGGAAAAAGAGGAAGCCGCTGGCTGTGAGGATGAGGACACAGGAGTTTTCGCCAGGAACTCTTTCAGACTAGAGGCCAATTTTCTGCCCGCGCTGGCCAGTGCATGCGCCGGTGCATCACCCACCAGGCGAGACAAATCTTCTTCTGCATCCCACCGCAGGTTTTCTGCCAGCCATCCTATTTCGGCAGCGAGCTGGACATCACCTTCAATCTTGACTGGAGGCGATTTTCCTGCCAGTGCTGCCTGCAGAACCGCCCCAATGGACTCGGCAGCGACAGTCAAAACAAGATCGGGCTTGGCTCCAGAAGGTGCGCGGTTTACAAGGCCCGCAGGAGTCACTATTAAATCAATAGCAAATAACCCCCACCTCAAATGCACAACCCGGCCTTTTTGCCGCAAAAGCCGATCCTGTGCCTGCTTTTCCTGCAAAAGGACATGATTGATAAACAAGACCATTCGCTGCTGTCCCTCATCCACCAACCACAAGGGCGGCTGAAAACGGGAGGCAAGGGATTGTAAAAAAGAAAAAGGGAACGTGTTATTCATACGTTCCCGATTTTGCAGGATAAAAGCAGTTCAGACTGAAGACCTTGAGTTGGCCTTTAGCCTCCTGTTAATTTTTTCCGGCATCAATTCACTGCAGTGCTTGAACACCTGCAACCAGCCATCCGCTACCGCCGCTACGTGGTTTGGTCATGTTCCAGACTTCCCGGAATGGACTGGCGCCAGCTGAGGCATCTTCTTTGATCATGCCCGAAAACTCGACACTGGCCATGTAGACATCGCTCAGTTCTTCAATGCCAAGCAGCTGGGCATCAAGCATCACGACTTCGGTTTTATTGGCACTGCCGCCCGTATGGACTTCACGATCCGCCAACTGCGTCTTGATCTGCTCAAGCATGTCGTCCGTCATCATGGACCGCAGATTCTGGATGTCGGAGCGATCCCAGGCATCCTGAAGCGTCACAAAGTTTGCCTTGCAGGCTTTCAGAAAACCTTCGGCATCAAAACCGGCAGGCACGCCCCAGTTTTGCGAACCGCCCAGACCCGAACCAATGATGGAGCCACTGGCTGCGGGTGCGGCAGCGCTGCTGTCAAAAGCCGTACCAGTGCGTTCCCAGGGACGCGCTGACGCATCGTTGCCCACATTGGAAGGACTGTAGTTGCGAGGCGTTGTTGCCTCAGTGCCAGTGCCGGCGCCCTGAAAAGCGAAAGGCGACTGCGCTCGCGTGCTGCCAGGCGCATTCGCGGCTCCACCCTTGAGCTTGCGCATGACAAAACCAATCACCACCATCACGACCAGCGCCAGCAAGGCAAACATGATGATCTGTCCAAACGCACCGCCCAGGCCCAGTGACGAAGCCAGCCAAGCCAGGCCCAAGCCCGCCGCCAAACCGCCAAGCATTGCGCCCCAGGGTTTTTTAGGCGCCGCTGCCGCTGCCGCGGGCGACGCAGGGGTGGAATTGGTCGCATTATTCGCCGATGCCTGGCGCTGCGTCACATTGGACGACTGCTTGCCAACAGACCCGCCGCCACCCAGGCGTTTGGCATCTGCCGCCGTGCCAGACAAGGTGAGGGTTACCGCAAATACCGCGGAAAGAATTGCCTGCCAAATTTTCATATCGTCTCCTTAATCAAAACAATCACCACCTGATCACGGCACGAAGCCGCAAAACCTGTCAACACTTGATTCCAACATGCAAGGCCACTACCCCGCCAGACATGTTGTGATAGTCCACATGGCCAAAGCCAGTATTTTGCATAAGGCCTTTGAGTTCTTCCTGCCCAGGGTGCATGCGGATGGACTCAGCCAGATACTGGTAGCTGGCGTCATCATTGGCGACCAGCTTGCCGAGCTTGGGCAATACCTTGAAAGAGTACCAGTCATAAACTTTCTCAAGCGGCTTGGCGACCTTGGAGAATTCCAGCACCAGCAGCTTGCCGCCGGGCTTGAGCACGCGGTTCATTTCGCGCAAGGCATTATCCTTGTGCGTCATGTTGCGAAGGCCAAACGCCACGGTCACGACATCAAAGTTGGCATCTGGAAAAGGCAGGTGTTCGGCGTCGCATACCACTGTCGGCAGGTTGACACCCGCATCAAGCAGCCGATTGCGGCCTTCCCTCAGCATGGCCTCGTTGATGTCGGTGTGCACAACGCGGCCGGCAAGGCCTACCTTGGGCGCGAAGGCCAGCGCCAGGTCACCCGTACCGCCTGCGATGTCCAGCACCTGCTGGCCTTCCTTGACGTTGGCGACCAGCACGGTATAGGCCTTCCAGGCACGGTGCAGGCCCATCGACATCAGATCGTTCATGACATCGTATTTGGGCGCCACCGAATCAAACACACTGCGCACCCGGCGCGCCTTATCCTGCTCGTCAACCGACTCAAAGCCAAAGTGGGTAGTTGTCATAAAGTGAATGCTAAGCGGCTATGTCCGAACAGGCGCGTACAACCATGCGCCCTGGCGGGACATTACCGATTCGATGGTCAGGCAACAGGGTGAAAACACTGCAATTCAGTCTGTTAATGGCTGCGTTAATGGCTGGCGCAGCCATGTCCGCCTGTGGAATCCATGGGCGCATCACGATCAACGCCTGCTGCTTGCAGCCGGCGGTTGTAATCCTCCCAAAGAGCGCTTTGGTCCGAACCCAGATGGTAAAGGTAGTCCCAAGTAAAAAGTCCGCTTTCATGCCCGTCAGAAAACACCGGCTTGACAGCGTAATTGCCGATCGGCTCCAGTCCTACGATGTCCACCTCGCGCTTGCCCGTCTGCAAGACTTCCTGTCCCGGCCCGTGGCCCTTCACTTCGGCGGAAGGAGAATAAATACGCATCAGTTCGAAAGGAATTCTGAATTGCGTGTGGTCTGAGAACGCAATTTCGAGAATGCGCGACTGGCTGTGAACGGTCAGCTCGGTAGGAATCGGCGACCCGGCTTGAAGACCTGCCATAAGATGCCTCGCTTTTTAAAAAGTTAAACAGGATGAGTCAATGCGCCATGGTTCCGGCTATCAGCCGGTTGACGCCAGGACAACGCAAGGCCACGGCGGCCACTTTTTCATCTTCCACCGCACGCTGCGCCGCAGCCCAGACCGGCGCCGGAAAGTGGCTGTCCCACTCAAAGCGGGCAACCACATGCCAATGCAGGTGCGGCACCAGGTTGCCCAGTGCGGCCAGGTTGATCTTGGCTGGCTGCAGTTCGCTGCGCAGCACCTGCTCGACCGCCACGACGGCGTTCATGCAAGTGTCGCGCTCAGCCGCCGACAGGTCTGAGAACTCGGCCACATGCCGGTTCCAGACCACCCGGTAGAACGCCGGAAAGCCCGCTTCGCAGGCCTGGATGATGCGCAGCGAATCGTTGCGAAACACCAGCACGCCGCCATCGGTTTCGCATAGGGGGCAGGCACCGTCGGCCATGGCTAGACCAGCACCCGCTCGATGCCGCCGTGGTTGGCGGCGGCCACATACTCGGGCAGCCAGTCCTTGCCCAGGATCTGGTTGGCCATCTCCACCACGATGTAGTCGGCCTCCAGCAGGCCATTCTGCAGGTCGTTGCCGTAACGGTTCAAGCCCTGCAGGCAGCTTGGGCAACTGGTCAGTATCTTGACGTTGGCGGCCTGGCCGACGGTGCCTGCTGCCCGCAGCTGCGCTTCGCCCTTGCGGATTTCTTCTTCCTTGCGAAAGCGCACCTGCGTCGAGATGTCGGGCCGGGTCACGCCCAGCGTGCCCGATTCGCCGCAGCAGCGCTCGCTTTTGAGCACGTTGT
>JAQGLT010000142.1 GCA_028292745.1 Polaromonas sp.
GCTTTAGCAACACCTACTTTGACATGTCGCAGGGCGACGGCGCGATGGCGACCGACGCACTGCGCGGCTCCTGGAACCAGGGCGAGCAGTGGAAGTTTATTTCCGCCCGCGACCAGCAGGTGGCCGTTGACGGCGGTTCGGGCGTTGGAAGTGTCGAATTGCAGCCCGCAGAGCTTCAGGCGCTTGAGCAGATGGCCGCGCGAGGCGCCTCAGACCCGGCGCTGGACCCGATGACGGGCGCGGAACTCGGAATGGCCGACTTGTCGGCTCTGGGCGACCCTGTGCAAGAGGCAAAAGCCCAGGTCAAGAAGAACGCGAAAAAAGGTTCTGTCTGACATCGGGGTCGGTTGCTTCGTACAGCCGGCTATCGCTTTTCAATGTTCTGGGCAGGAAAGCCCAGCTACGGTAAAACAAAAAAGCCGCCATTTAACAATGGCGGCTTTTTTCATGAGGCGACGCTTTTCCGGCCGCGATGTCTGCCTCTTTATGGGCTGGTCAGGCGTAGTCGCTCACTGGAACGCAGCTGCAAAACAGATTGCGGTCGCCATAAACGTTGTCCACGCGCCCCACCGGCGGCCAGTATTTGCCCTGCTTGAGCGCAGCCACCGGGAAGCCGCCGGTCTCGCGCGAATACGGACGGTCCCACTCGGCCAGCATCAGGCTGGCAGCGGTATGGGGGGCGTGTTTCAAGGGGTTGTTGTCCTGCGGCCAATGTCCGCTTTCGATCTGGCGAATCTCGTCCCGGATGGCGATCATGGCGTCGATGAACCGGTCCAGCTCGGCCAGGGTCTCGCTTTCGGTGGGCTCGACCATCAGCGTGCCGGGCACCGGAAAGCTCAGCGTCGGGGCATGAAAGCCATAGTCCATCAGGCGCTTGGCCACATCCTCGGCGCTGACGCCGCTGGTGTCCTTGAGCGGGCGCAGATCCAGGATGCACTCATGCGCCACATGGCCGTTTTCGCTGGCGTAGAGCGTCGGGTAGTGGTCCTTCAGCCGGGCGCTGATGTAGTTGGCGCTCAGGATCGCCACCTCGGTGGCCTGCTTCAGGCCTTCAGGGCCCATCATCCGGCAGTACATCCAGCTGATGGGCAGCACGGCCGCATTGCCCAGCGGCGCGGCCGAGATGGCGCCCACCCCGTTGACATGCAGGCCCGCCGTGGCATGGCCGGGCAGGTAGGGCACCAGGTCGGCCACGACGCAGACAGGGCCAACGCCGGGCCCGCCGCCGCCATGCGGAATGCAAAAAGTCTTGTGCAGGTTGAGGTGGCTCACATCGCCGCCGAACTCGCCCGGCGCGGCCACGCCGACCAGCGCGTTCATGTTGGCGCCGTCCACATACACCCGGCCGCCATGCGAATGCACCAGCTGGCACAGCTCCCTGACCTGGGTCTCGAAAACGCCGTGGGTGCTGGGGTAGGTGATCATCACGCACGCCAGGCGTTCGCTGTGCAGTTCGCACTTGGCCTTCAAGTCCGCCATGTCGACATTGCCCTGCGCATCGCAGGCGGTCACCACGACGCTCATGCCGACCATCTGGGCGCTGGCCGGATTGGTGCCGTGGGCCGAAGAGGGGATCAGGCAGATGTCGCGGTGCCCCTGGCCGTTGGCTTCAAAAAATGCCTTGATCACCAGCAAGCCGGCATATTCGCCCTGCGACCCGGCGTTGGGCTGCAGGCTGATGCCGGCGTAACCCGTCGCCTGGCACAGCCAGTCGCGCAGTTGCTGGTCCAGCTCGGCGTAACCGCGCAGCTGGTCCGGCGGCGCGAAAGGGTGGATGTTGGCAAACTCCGGCCAGGTGATGGGAATCATCTCGCTGGTGGCGTTGAGCTTCATGGTGCAGCTGCCCAGGGGGATCATGCTGCGGTCCAGCGCCAGATCCTTGTCGCTGAGCATGCGGATGTAGCGCAGCATGCCGGTTTCGCTGTGGTGGGTGTTGAACACCGGGTGCGTCAGGAAACTGCTGGTGCGGCGCAGTTCGGGCGGAATCAGCGATTCAATGCCGTGCTCGAAGCTGCTCACGACCGGCACGGTCTGGCCCGGCGCGGCAAAGAAGGACCAGAGCAGTTCGATGTCGCTGCGGCTGGTGGTTTCGTCCAGCGACACGCCCAGGTGGTTTTTTAAGCGAAATCGAAGGTTTGAGCAGGACCTGCGTGCGCGTTCAGCTATTGAATTAGTAGCATCGCCCGTTTTAACGGTGACCGAATCGAAAGCGCCGCTGTTGGTGATTTCAAATCCCAGCGCCTGCAGGCCGCGCACAAAAATGGCCGTGTAGGTCGCCACGCGTTGGGCAATGCGCTTCAAGCCCTGCGGGCCGTGGTAGACCGCATACATGCTGGCCATCACCGCAGGCAGGACCTGCGCGGTGCAGATGTTGGACGTGGCTTTTTCGCGCCGGATGTGCTGCTCGCGCGTCTGCAGCGCCAGCCGGTAGGTCGGGTTGCCGTGGCTGTCCACGCTCACTCCCACCAGCCGGCCCGGCAGCGAACGCTTGAACGCATCGCGGCAGGCCAGGTAAGCGGCGTGCGGGCCGCCATTGCCCATGGGCATGCCGAAGCGCTGGCTGGTGCCCAGCACAATGTCAGCATTCCATTCGCCTGGCGGCGTCAGCAAGGTCAAGGCAAGCAAATCGGCGGCCACGCACAAGGCGCCACCCGCCGCATGCACCATGCCCGCCAGCGAGCGCAGGTCATGAATGCTTCCGGTGGTGGCCGGGTACTGAACCAGCACGCCAAAGTAATTGCCCTCGGCCATGAGCTGCAGCACCGATGCGGACGCGGTGCTGATGCGCACGTCGATGCCCAGCGGCCTGGCGCGTGTCTGGATCACTTCAATCGTCTGTGGATGGCAGTCGCCCGCGACGATGAACACATCGCCTTTGGCTTTCACGCTGCGCCGGGCCAATGTCATCGCCTCTGCCGCTGCGGTGGCTTCATCGAGCATGGAAGCGTTAGCGATCGGCATGCCCGTCAGGTCGCAGACCATCGTCTGGAAGTTGATGAGCGCTTCCAGGCGGCCCTGGGAGATTTCAGCCTGGTAGGGTGTGTAGGCGGTGTACCAGGCCGGGTTTTCCAGCACATTGCGCAGGATCACGCCCGGCGTGTAGGTGCCGTAGTAGCCCTGGCCGATAAAGCTTTTGAAGACCTGGTTCTTGGCGGCAATCGCCTTGAGCTGCTTGAGCGCGGCCGCCTCGGTCACCGGCGGTGGAATCGCCATGGCGCTGGTGCGGGCAATCGACTGCGGAACAATGCCGTCGATGAGGGCCCGGCGCGAGGCCGAACCCACGACGCTGAGCATGTGGGGTTCGTCATCACCGTCAATGCCGATGTGGCGGGCAATGAATTCGGAAGGGTTTTCAAGCTCGCCCAGCGGCTTGACGGATGGCATCAACATGTCGGTATCCCGTGTCTGGCAATTAGGTAAAAAATCAGGCGCCTTCAGAAAAAGCGGCGTAGCGGGTTTCATCCATGAGGGCATCGAGCTGCGACGGGTCACTCAGCTTGACCTTGAAGAACCAGCCGGCGCCCAGCGGATCGCTGTTGGCCAGTGAAGGGTCGTCGCGCAAGGCTTCGTTCACCTCGGTGACCTCGCCGGTCACCGGCATGTAGACATCGGCCGCCGCCTTGACGGATTCGACCACTCCGGCCGTTTCCTTCTGGGCAAAGGTCGTGCCGACAGCAGGCAACTCCACGAACACCACATCGCCCAGTGCGTCCTGCGCATGAACGGTGATGCCGACGGTGGCGGTGTCGCCCTCGATCTTGAGCCATTCGTGGTCATCGGTGTATTTGACAGTCATGCGGTTTCTCCTGAAGTTGAGTGAAGTGAAGCAAAGCTAGATTGAAAGAGGCGCTGAGCGGCTTGAAACGTGAAAAGCGCAGGGCGGATCAGCCGCGGTAATAGCGGGCGGGCACAAAAGGCGTGGCCGACACCTGCATTGGCACCGGTTTGCCGCGCACCATCGCCGTGACAGCGCTTCCGAGGGCCGCAAGCGCCGGTGTCACGTACGCCAGCGCGACGGGCTGATTGACCGTGGGGCCGAGCAGGCCGCTGGTCACCTCGCCGACGGGTGTGCCGTCAGTGTCGTGCAAGGGGGTGTGGTCGCGTACCGGAATACGCTCAAGCGCTGTCAGGCCAACCCGTTTTCTTTGAAGAATCGCTGGATCGTCCAGTTGGGCAAGAACTTTTTCCGCGCCCGGAAAACCGCCGGCACGCGCGCCGCCCGTACGGCGGACCTTCTGGATGGCCCAGTTCAGGCTGGCTTCCACCGGCGTGGTGGTGGCGTCGATGTCACTGCCGTAGAGGCACAGGCCGGCCTCCAGGCGCAGCGAGTTGCGCGCCCCCAGGCCGACGGGCCTGACCTCGGGCTGGGCCAGCAGCGCACGGGCGAGCGCCTCCGCCTGCGATGCCGCAACGGAGATCTCGAAACCGTCTTCGCCGGTATAGCCGCTGCGGGTGAGGAAGCAGTCGCAACCTGCGACCGTGAAGCGCCCCCCGCTCATGAATATCAGCTTCTCGACGCCGGGCGCCAAACGCTGCAAAGCGGTGACGGCCTGCGGTCCTTGCAGGGCCAGCAGCGCCATTTCGGGCATCGGAATCACATCGCAATGCATGCCGATTCTTTGCTGGATATGCGCAATATCGGCTGCCTTGCACGCGCCATTGACGATAACGAAAATATCGCCGCCGCTGGCATGGTCGCGGTTAAAGAACATCAGGTCATCGATGATGCCGCCGTCGTCGTTGAGCAGCAGGCCGTAGCGCTGCTTGCCGGGCGCCAGGCCGACCACATCGACCGGCATCAAGGTTTCAAAAGCCGCTGCCGCATTGGGCCCCACCAGCCGCAGCTGGCCCATGTGCGAAACATCGAACAAGCCGGCGGCGCTGCGGGTGTGCAGGTGCTCGGCCATCAATCCGGCCGGATACTGCACCGGCATGGCGTAGCCGGCGAAAGGGACCATGCGCGCGCCCAGCTCGACATGCAGGCCATGAAGCGGTATTTGTTGCAAGGGGGCAGTAGGGGCGGAAGCGTCGTGAGACATCGCGTTCTCCAGGGGGCAAACATGAATCCATGACCAAAAGCCATAGGCTGCCCCTGCTGTCCACTTTACCTGAGAGATTCGCCTGACGATGCAGGGTTGCTCCTTCGGTGGGCCGCTTTGAAAACAGCCTCTCTCCAGTAGGGAACGCCCTGTGGCATCGAATGCTGCAGGGCGGTTGCCAGTCCTTTTGCCTGAGCGTTCAGTCCACCATTAAGGGTGGCACATGCGCCTTCGGCGGTTTTCACGGGAAAACTCTCTCCTGACCTTGCCAAGTGTAATTGAAGCCAGTCGTGCAACTGCCGCTCTACTGGCTGATGCAGCCGCCAGCCATTCTGCTGGTCGTAACGCCGTGGCGCATGGCAAGGCCAAGCTGCAGTTCTGCCATGCCCTTGGCGTATTTCAGAAATTTCAAATTGACGCCTTGACGTCGCGCTTGCTGTAAGCCATGGGATCAAGGCTGTCTTCAGCCCAATGTTCAAGATCAATAAGATTAAGACCGTTGGGCCGAGCACTTATACGGGTGTTGTTTGAAACGGACACCGACCATTTAATAATGGACCCTCAGAAAAATTGCTGGCATGGGCTCCAATGACAACGCCCGTTGCCTGCGATTCTGGCTTCAGGTTCTTAATTGCCAACTGTCTACTCAATAAGCCAAGACAAAAGGTTTGAACCTTGCGGCCAACACAAGCGGGGCCTTTCCGGCGCCTATTTTTCTAAACAAAAAGCAACTTAATTTTTACTGCGGATTCCAAAAAAACAAGCTAGATGTTTTATGAAATTTTATTGTTCTGGCTAGCTCATCGGCTTCGTAATGCCACTGTCTTTCTTTCATCCTCACTGCTAGTCAGGTTCGCGTCTTACGTATCGTGGCGTGAGTACCAGCCATAGTCATCTTTAGAAGAATATTGGCAGTAGCACGTCTTTTGACGGATTTTGTTGGGAATTTCGCTGATGCTGGAGTTCAGTGTCTTCAATGCCACATGCCAAAAGTAATTGACGAATGTGTGAATTGATGAGTTGCGCTGATGTTTAGATGGCTTTAAGAAAATGCATAGATAAATATGTTTGAAGGAATTTTCTGACACATGAGTAGATGTCTCTTAAACAAACATGGGTTTATGTCCTACAGGCCTACTTGTTCAAAAAACGTTCTGTCGTGCAACAATTTGTTAAGTAATTTAGTGATTTGCTACGGGTGCGAGGCGTTTGAAAACCTCCAAAACGATAACATCAGGGAATAAAAATGCAGTCTTATACGTTGCCGATAAGAGAGGATGCGGGGCGGTATTTGAAGTTGATCGAGGCAGGCGCATCCATTCGCCGCCATGTCGACCTGCTCTACTGGCTGCAAGGAGACATGCAGCGCTGCTTGCCACACGATATTTTGCTGGCGGGTTGGGGGAATTTCCAGGAAGGCGGTGTGCAGCATGACATCGTGTCCAGATTGCCGGGCGCGCGTTCCTATGCGCCGGGAACGGACGTGCTTCCTTTTTTGCTGGGGAAGTTTTACGACTGCTGGGTTGCTGCGCTTAGAAATCCGTGCCGCATGAGCTTTCGCAACTTTGAATATCTCTTGGGCACTACCAGTCTGCCAGGCTCATTTGGTCATGCATTGCGCGGCATGCGTTCAGTTCTCATCCATGGCCTGCGCGACGAAAGAAGCCAGAACGAGTGCCTCTACGTCATGCTCAGTCCGCATGAAATCCCCGAAGAGTCCTCGGATACAGCCATTCGCATGCTACTGCCATGCATTGATGCTGCATTGCGTCAGATTTCCCTGATGCCGCAGCAGCGAAAGCAGGTGTCCAAACCTACCTCCTTGCCTCCGGAAGACACTTTGGGTCTGAGTGACCGGGAAGTCCAGATCATGGCCTGGGTGGCAATGGGTAAAACAAACTCGGAAATTGGCAGTATCTTGAACATCAGCGGCTTTACTGTAAAAAATCATATGCAACGGATCTTTCAGAAGCTCAATGTATTTAACCGGGCGCAGGCGGTTTCCAAAATAAACCGGGTGACGTTACATGGCTGAAATAAACAACATCAAATCGGCAGCGAACTGGCACGAGCAGCGCTCCCTCATTTCCTTGAGGGTTGGCCGAAGTGATGTTTTTCGTGCAATTGAGGGTGCGCTGGACCCGCTGATTCTTGTTTTCTCGCTGTGGGCGCTGGCGTTTTATTTTGAGGGAACAGTACGCCCTGCCTATCTGATTCTGTCCATCATCGTTTTTTCGCTCACCTTTCCAGGTGCCTCACGACTTCAGCAGTCTGTGGGAAAGATGGTCTTCAATATTATTTTGTATTGGTGCTGGATTGCCGGACTCCTTTTGTTGACGGGGGTGGCAACAGAATACCTGTACAAGTTTTCAATCACGGTGGTTCGTCAGTGGCTGTGGGTTGCTCCCCTGGCTCAGGTTGGTGCCAATCTGGCCTTTCGTGCCGTTGCACCACAGATATTAAAACTTCAGGGACCTGCGCATGGAGCAGTCATTGTCGGAATGAATGAACAAGGCCTGTCCTTGGCCAGCAATATTGCTGGTTCTGCCTATTCCGGCATTGAGCTAAAAGGGTTTTTCGACGACCGCAACGAAGAGCGTCGCAGTGCCTTAGGTATTCAGCAGCCGCTATTGGGCAAGTTTGCCGATCTGGCTGCATATGTCAAAAAACACCGGGTGCAGTACATCTACCTGTCGTTGCCGATGACGTCACGGCCGCGTATCTTGCAAATCCTGGACGATTTGAAAGATACGACAGCATCTATCTATTTTGTACCAGACATGTTTATTACCGATCTGATTCAGGCCCGTGCAGACTCGGTATGCGGTGTCAGCGTGATCTCGGTATGCGACACGCCGTTCAGGGGGCTTAATGGCGCTTTGAAGCGAATGAGCGATGTTGTGCTGTCACTGTTGATCTTGCTTTTGATTTCGCCCATCATGCTGGTAATTGCCATTTTGGTAAAAATGGATTCGCCGGGACCCATTATCTTCAGGCAGCGACGTTATGGCCTTGATGGCGAGCAAATCCTGGTTTATAAATTTCGTTCCATGGCGGTGACTGAAGACGGCGGCATGATCCAGCAGGCTCGCAAAAATGATTTGCGTGTCACGCGGCTCGGCGCTATTTTGCGTAAAACCTCATTAGATGAGTTGCCTCAATTCATCAATGTTATTCAGGGCCGTATGAGCATTGTGGGTCCTCGACCCCACGCCGTGGCGCACAACGAGTTGTACCGTACGCTTATCAAAGGCTACATGGTGCGCCATAAAGTCAAGCCCGGCATCACAGGCTGGGCACAAGTCAATGGGCAAAGAGGCGAAACCGACACGCTGGACAAAATGCAGTCGCGCATTGATTTTGACTTGGATTATTTGCGGAATTGGTCGCTGCAACTCGATTTCTATATCATCTTGAAGACGATACGTCTGGTCTTTAAGGACAGCTCAGCTTACTAAGGCCTGGCGTAGCGTTTTTATAGGACAAAAGGGCTATTGCGGCAGCTTGATGCTGAACTTAAGCTCTGTTTCCTATGTATTCAACTATTACTCAAACCGCCATAAACACATCGTGAACTCTACTTTTACACTTTCTTGCGAACGCTCTACGGTAATTTCTTCGCGCCAAATCATCGGTTTCCCTCTGATCCTGCTTGGATTGGTTTGCGTTGACGCAAGGGCCGACGAGTTGGACACCCTTCAGTTTCGAGCAAGTGAAAACGTACAGTACGACAGCAATGTGTTCAGGCTTTCCGATTCAGTCAATGCGCAGGCATTGATTGGAACGCCTACCCGTTCGGATACAACGGCAGTGACTTCGGTCGGCGTCAAGCTGAACAAGCCTTATGGTCTGCAGCGCTTTGAATTGGATGTAAGTGCCACTGATCACCGCTACAAGCGGTTTTCCGGTTTGAACTTCACCGCTTTTGATTATGCTGCCGCTTGGCGCTGGTCACTTACTCCCGCCTTCCACGGAAACTTCACGAGCGATCGGCGTGAGTATGTCGACACCACGGCCGATGTCCAGAGCGTAGGCGCATTGAATAGGCGCACCGAACGTTCAACCCTGCTGGATGCAGAGTATGAACTCGGTGCTGCTTGGCGCCTTCTGGGCGGTGTATCCGAGCGCAACAGCACAAGCAGTCTGCCGTTTACTTTTGAAGGAAACTCCAAAGTACGTAGCGCAGAAGCTGGCGTAGGCTATGTCTTCGCATCAGGCACGTCGCTGGCTTACCGTTTGAAAAACGGTAATGGCGAGTATTCCAATTTGCCAACCGCGATACCGTTTTCAAGTGATTTTTCGCAGCGCGAGCATGAATTCCGCTTTGAATTGCCGTCCACCGGACGCACAACAGTACGTGGCCGCATGTCACATCTTTCCAGAGATCACGATGTTCTTGCCGCGCGTGACTTTTCAGGCTTTACCGGTCAACTCGATGCGACATATGCCATCACCGGAAAAACCAGTCTGATAGGGGGGGTGGCCCGTGATTTGGGCAGTTACCAAACCACCACGAGCAGCTATTACGAAAGCATGCGTCTGTTTGTCGGACCGACCTGGAAGGCCACCGAAAAGATTGCGCTGCGGCTTCGCTATGACCGTGATGCTCGTAAATACAAAGGACCTCTTCCTGGTTTTGTAGACAGTGGCCGTCGGGATACCGCAGATTTGGTTACTTTGGCAGTTGACTGGGAGCCTATCCGCGCCGTCAAGGTGACGGCATCGGCACAGCGCGACCAACGGCGATCAAATCTGTCCGGTTTTGATTACAAAAGCAATGTATTTGGCCTTGCTGCCCAGGTCAACTTCTAACCGGTCAGGGCAAGCTTGTGAGTTGATTCGCTTGCCCTCTCCTGTTTCCTCTTAAAAATTTTACTTTCTCCAAGGGACCATCATGAAATTCTTGACTCGGTACTTTGCTCCGGCAATTTTTCTCATCTTTTCAGGAGGTGTCTATGCACAAGCCCCTGGGGCTCCTGGGGCCACTGCAGGTGCTGTTGCTGCTCCTGCAACTGCGGTTGCAGCGCCGGCAGCGGCAGCGCAACAAGACTACCGTCTTGGGGCGGGCGACTCCATTGGCGTGCAGGTCTATCAGAGTCCGGATCTTTCGGTGGATGCCCGCGTGTCCGAAACCGGGGTCATTAGCTATCCGCTACTGGGCAGTGTGCAACTGGGCGGTTTAAGCATCTCCGAAGCCGAGAAAAAGATTGCGGATGCCTTGCGCAATGGAGGTTTTGTCAAGGTGCCGCAAGTCAATATCGTGCTGCGTCAAGTGCGTGGTAGTCAGGTAGCCGTACTTGGGCAGGTGAGCCGCCCAGGACGCTTTCCACTGGAAACTTTAAATACCCGCGTCAGTGACATGTTGGCGGCTGCCGGTGGAACAACACCCACGGGCGACGATGTATTGATCGTCACCGGACAGCGCGACGGCAAGCCGTTTCGCAAGGTCATTGATATTCCTGCCCTCTTTCTTGGTCAAAAATCGGAAGACGATATTTTGCTGGCTGGCGGTGACACGCTGTATGTCAACAAGGCTCCGGTCTTCTATATCTACGGCGAAGCCCAGCGTCCTGGCCCGTATCGAATTGAACGTGGCATGACAGTGATGCAGGCACTGGCCCAAGGCGGTGGTCCTACTGCCCGGGGTAGCCAAAACCGTCTTGTCCTGCACCGTCGCGATGCCAACGGTCAAGTGGTGGAAAGTACTCCAAGGCTGACGGATACAGTTCGGGCGGAAGATGTTATCTATGTGCGTGAAAGCCTCTTTTAAGGACTGATTGTCATGACTTTGTACCAGTTCCTATTAATCCTAAAGGCTCGTTACCGAACCATAATCATGGTTATTTTGCTTGCGCTTGCTGCCGCCCTTGCCGTCAGCTTGTTATTGCCAAAGGTCTATACAGCCCAGACGTCTGTTCTAGTGGATGTGCGTTCTGCTGATCCGGTGGCTGGTGCGGCTCAATCCTCTGGAATGGTCGCGCCGAGTTATATGGCAACTCAAGTTGACATCATCAGTGGCGATCGTGTTGCAGAACGGGTCGTGAAGATGCTTCGCTTGGATGAGGATCCTCAAACCAAGGCTGAGTGGCAAGAAGCTACCCAAGGCCGTGGCACATTTGATGCCTGGATTGCGAAATCATTGCAAAAGCGGTTGGAGGTTCGTCCTGCCCGTGAAAGCAATGTGATCAACATCACGTACAAAGGATTTGATGCGGATGCCTCAGCGGCGATTGCCAATGCTTTTGCCCAGGCTTATCTAGATGTCAATCTGGCGCTCAAAACGGAACCCGCCCGCTTATATGCACAATGGTTTGATGAGCAGACCAAAGTGTCACGCGCCAACCTTGAAAAAGCACAGGCTCGTCTTTCTGATTTCCAGCAAAAAGCCGGCATTGTCTCTTCGGATGAGCGTGTTGACTACGAAACCACCAAGCTTGCTCAGATATCCTCACAGTTGACGACGGTGCAAGGTGACACTACCGACAGTCAAAGCAAACGTAATGCCAGAGGTGATACTGTTGCCGAAGTAATGCAGAGTCCGCTCATCAATGGCCTGAAGGCAGATATCGCACGGTTAGAAGCCAAGGTTCAGGAAAATAATGTGAACCTGGGCGTTAATCACCCAGTTCGCCAACGTGCGGAAGCCGAGCTTGCTTCGCTTAGAAGCCGTTTGACCAGCGAAACGGGTCGCATCACTGCTTCTATAGAAACTGCCTATCGTGTTGGTAAAGATCGCGAACGTGAACTGCAAGCCGCAGTGGGCGCCCAAAGGTCGCGCGTTCTTATGCTGAACAAACAGCGCGATGAGCTCAATGTATATCGCCGAGATGTGGAAGCGGCGCAACGCGCATTCGAAACCGTCAGTCAAAGTGCCTCGCAGAGCCGTCTGCAGAGCTTGACCAATCAAACCAATGTTGTCCGGATGGACACAGCCTTGGCACCGCTTGAGCCGTCCAGTCCAAAGTTAATCCTCAACCTGTTGATTGCTGCATTCGGCGGTACTTTGCTGGGGGTTGCCTGGGCCTTGCTGCTTGAACTGCCCAACCGGCGTATTCGTTCTGCTGAAGATCTGGTGCAACTGCTGGATATTCCAGTCCTTGCCACCCTTGCCCCTACTGGGGGAGCCGCCAGGCTGGCCGCCCCGCAGCGGCTGGCACTTGGTCATGGAGGTGCTGCATGAGCAAGAATCAAACGCCGTCCATCAGGCCGGTAAATATGAATGTCACCAATAAATCGGCTACTGGATCAAGTCGCTCGATGGGAGAGATATTGGTTGATACTGGACGCTTGTCCCCTTTGGATGCCGAACGTATTGCGCAGTTTCAGAGGCAGTGCGGTGCGCGTTTCGGAGAAGCTGGCATCGCATTGCAGCTGATGACTGATGATGACGTGCAATTTGCGTTGTCGGTGCAGTTTGAATATCCATATCTTGCCAGCGACATGAGTTTCCACCGGGAACTGGTCGCAGCCAGCAAGCCTGACAGCCGTTCGGTCGAGCAGTTACGCGCCTTGCGCAGTCAGTTGATGCTGCGCTGGTTTGAAAACGGTGCAGATCACAAAGGACTTGCCATTGTCAGCGCAGGTTCTCAGGAAGGGCGTAGTTATATCGCTGCCAATCTTGCCATTCTGTTTTCACAACTGGGTGAACGCACCTTGTTGATCGATGCCGATATGCGGGCGCCACGTCAGCACCAGTTATTTAACCTCGGCAGACATGCGGGTTTGTCGGACATGTTGGCTGGCCGAGTTGGTCCGGAAGCTGTAGTGAGCATTTCGGCATTGCCAGACCTTTCTGTTTTGCCTGCAGGATCGATTGTTCCCAATCCGCAGGAATTACTGGGGCGTCAACGGTTTTCGAATTTGCTGCTATCTTTAGGCGAAAAATTCGATGTCATCATTATCGACACACCGCCTGCAAGCGAGTGTGCTGATGCACAGACAATTGCAGTCCGTGCTGGCGCCGCGTTGATCGTCGCCCGTAAAGATAGCAGTTCAGTGCCGCAGCTGAACCAGTTTATTCACAGCCTGCGAGAGTTTGGAGTTACTTTGGTGGGATCCGTCCTGAACGACGTATAGAGTCAGACAGTGAAATCTGAATAAATAGGTGGAATGCAAACCAGCT
Organism: Polaromonas sp.; assembly: GCA_028292745.1. Lineage (GTDB taxonomy): Bacteria > Pseudomonadota > Gammaproteobacteria > Burkholderiales > Burkholderiaceae_C > Polaromonas. The sequence continues at coordinate 13,162 of JAQGLT010000142.1, forward strand.
AGCTAAAGCGGATTTTGTTGGATGAATTTACGTTAGTTGCGCTATGTCGTTAACGCGTCAAGCGCATGCATTTGATCTTCACATTTCCTATTGGCGTTTTCGTTTACGGGCCAATAGGCGCTTGATTGGGCGCACGCCGACGAGGTAGGGCGCAGATGGCAAATCTCAATGTCGTCGCAGCTGTCCCACTCAAGCCAGTTGCTTCCAAGGCTGTCCAGTTGCTGGAGCCATCGGGCAAAAGTACCTGATGCGCCTCATTCATTAATCACATAAACCCTGTATGGCACGGAGTCAAGATGAGTGAATTTACCCAGTCCACAGAAGACTGGCATCAGCGTTGGTGGCAGCTGGTAAACAAGATCGAGCGGGTACAAACCAGCACTGAAAAGCAGATGTTGATCGTTCGGCTGAGTCAACCAGAAAAGCCATTTGTCCTGGCCTTTGCCAATGCGCATGCAATGAATTCGGCTGCAATTTCGCCTCCATTTTTCAAGGCGATCTATTCGGCGGACATGATATTGAGGGACGGCTCGGGGATGGCTACATTAATGAAGCTGCTCCATATGTCGCCCGGCCTTAATCTTAACGGCACAGACCTTATTCCTGAACTCCTCAAGCAGTTCAATGGGCGCCGCATTGCACTTTTTGGAACTCAAAGCCCCCACTTGGACCGTGCCTTGCAGGTTGCTGCAAAAACACTCGCACCCCAAAGCAGTTACTTCAGCGCCCATGGATTCCATGAGATCAGTAATTACACCGCCATGGCAGATTTGCACCGTCCAGAACTCATTATTTTAGGCATGGGCATGCCGAAGCAGGAAGACGTCGCCGCCGCATTGCGTTTGGCTCTGTCTTTTCCTTGTTTGATTGTTTGTGGCGGTGCCATCATTGACTTTTTAGGTGGCAAGGCTCCCCGTGCACCAGCATGGATTCGAGGTATGGGGCTTGAATGGCTGTTCAGGCTGGCAATCGAGCCACGCCGACTTTTCCAGCGGTATGTCATCGGCAACCCCATTTTCTTGTCAAGGGCAGTGCGGCTGGCCTCCATAAGCCGCCGATGAGTAGGTGGCTAATAATTCCTTCAAGGCCTGCGTTGCCGTATATAACGCTGGTATACGAAAGACGTTTCTAGAGCGTCTTCACGCTGACTGGCCAAGGTCGATCGGAGCCCCGTCCGGGTTTGCGTGACGGGCCTTGGGCCGGATTCAAGGAAGTTTCCATCCCAATCTTTCCCAATGGGTAAGAGAAAATGGACAAGACTGGGACTTTGCGATTTATGTATCAAAAATGGCTGCAGCGCAGGTGGTACCTGCACAATATGCTATCGATTTAGTAGCGATTGGGCTGTCGGGAAATAGTTACCAAAAAACTTTTTCTTCGACGGACAGGACAACGTCTCGACGCTCCGAGACCCTCCACCTAGCGAATGCCCACAGTGGAGCTGATTAAATTTCTATTGGCTTTGCTCTCAACCAAGCGGCCGAACTCTCCAAACCTTCTGCGTAGGGTGTCCAGGTCAACCCCAGTTTTTCAGTAGCAAGATTTGCATCTAGATGAATGTGCTGCGACCATAAGCCCAGCAATCCTGGCGGCATAGGGTCAGGCAGGGCGGTATGCGACAAGCGAGCGCGTTTCAATGCTTTTTGAAGGATTTTCAAAGGTGGTCCTAATCCCCAGGCGTCAAGCTGCAATTGACGCTGACCGATGCGCCGTACCGGTGTTGCCTCCAGTGCAAGGGCCAGATCAACAAAGTACTCATTCCATCGTGGACTATCGGGCGCCGCCAAATTAAAGGTTAGCACTTCACCCGAATGGAACTGGAACTGCAAGGCGGCTAATACGGCATGGCAGACATCGTCGACATGGACCAGATTCGACCATCCGTCTCCGGCAATGCCCAGATCGCCCAGCCGGCCTGCCTGAAGCCAGCGGCCTATACGGCCGACCCAAAGATCGCTTCCGGGTCCATAAACACAACCGGGCCGCAATTGAATGGCTTGTCCGCCTTGGCGTGCGAATTCGTTGATATGGTGTTCAGCTTCGCACTTGGCCCGGCCATACCATCCGAGGTTAGGGTTGAGCGGCGTGGTTTCTTGCACTGTTCCTTCAGCCCGCCCGTAAACCGACATGGTGCTCAGGTGAATGATGCGTGGGCATTTGGCATTCAGTGCTGCTTGAACCAGCACCCGCGCACCTTCGGAAATCGAGTGAGCATCGCCTGCCACACAGTTGACGACCGCATCAAAACCTTGCAAGGCGGCAGTGAGGTCTAGAGGATTGCAGGCATCTATCCTTACCCATTCAACGCCCTTGATGCCCGACTGCTCGCGGCCTCGCGACGCCCCTGTGGCTTTACTCCAGGAAGTTTGCGACAGGATTTGTAAAAGTCGTTTTCCGATATGCCCCGTACCCCCCAATACCAGTACTTTCATGTAAATGCTTCCACTACAGGTCTTGCACGCGCGGTGCCCAGCCGTTGGGCCAATGTATTGCCAAGCCGCAAGGACAGCGCAATAAGTGTCAGTGTGGGATTGGCCTGGCTGGAGGTAGGGAATACGGCACTGCCGGCTATAAAAAGATTTTTTACGGAATGGACTTGGCAGTCTGCATTGACCACGCTGGTGCGTACGTCCCGGCCCATGCGCGCCGTTCCAATATGATGCCCACCGTAAGCACCGAAACGCATGAGTTCTTCTTCAAGATTTTCAGCATCGTACTCAAAGCTGGCAACACCGCTTGTTGCGAACTCCTCTGCAAGGACATCCAGCGTGCGCCGGATCGAATCAATATCAGCCGGACTGTAGCGCCAATCCACTTGCAATTGCGGCATGCCCAAGGCGTCAACACGCGTACCGAGGGTAACGCGGCTTTGCGCTTGGGGAATCTGTTCGCCATGCATTTCCAGGCTGAATCGATTGGTTCGATTGCGCAGGATCACCGACGGAAATTTTCGCTGGGCGAGAGAGCGCCGGCTGATCCAATGGGTTAAAAATGCCGTGGTGTCCACCGGATCTGTCGCGACATTCAGCAAATGCCGACCGTAAATCGCAGGCGTTGGAACGTTACCGTCATTCAGCCGCTTGCCATATTCATAGCTGATCAGCTTGCGCGCCAGGAACAGCCCGGACAGCACCCCATTGCGGTGTGCGGGATCTGTGATCCGTGGAAAATGCAGTCGGGCCACGGCATTGGCTAAGCCGAGCCTTCGCTGCTCATCAGGAGCAACTGACAAACGGCGGCGGCAATAAATACCATCGGGAGAGACTTCATAGCCATGCCGCACATTCTGAGCAGAGCCATGCACCCTGAGACGGCCTACATTGCCTGCGATATGGCACATGTAATAGCGGCCAACGACATCATGGGCATTGCCAATCCCGGCAGGCGCCACATCCCGAGAGGCCAGCAGCAATCGGGCTGTTTCCAAACCCCCTGCAGCCAAGACCGTTGTGTCGGACATTATCGAAAATCGTGTGCCTTGCAGTGTTGTGACTTCCAGCGACTGCACCGCCTGGCCGTCGGGTTGGAGTCGAATGGCCGTGCAGTTGGCGCCCAGCAAGACGCTCAAGCCGCGCGCCAACTGCAGTCGCTTGGCATACCGGCTGCCAAACGGAGTAGGGCAGGAAAAACGCTCCAATCCACTGGTGATCACGCGACGGCTGTCAAAACCCTTGATGAGTGGCGCTGCGTTCGGGCCCAATGCCTCCTCTGCGTTGTAGCTGAAGCGGCCAGCTTCGGCAAGCGCATTGGCTTTGGGGTAATAGGGCAGTAAGTCGTCGTAAGAAATAGGCCACCCACTGTGCGGAACATGGGGGCGAGTTTCAAAGTCGATCGGATCAAAAGGCATGCACCGGCCTCCCCAAATGGCCGAGGTTCCACCCAGTCTGCGCTGTCGGTATTTATCAGGCGGACTGTGCATTCGCACATCGGTCACATCGCCTTCATAGAGCGATTGCGTGCTTGGGTTTTCCGCGGCATGGCCCGACTCCAGCATTACGACTTCAAATCCACGCTCTGACAGATCCAGCGCCAGTGCAATGCCGGCAGGGCCACTTCCCACGATGCAAACGTCAGCCTGCAGGCAAGCCCCATTGGGAATGCTGTTGGCCTCAGAAATCACAAGCGCACTTTCTGCCCGAGAGGGTGCTGTCTTTGAGTTGCTGGGCGGCAATCCCGAAATGGCGCTGGTGAATCTTGGCCACGCTGGAAAAAAACCGTGTCAGCGAAAAACTCTCCTCATAGAGCGCACGCCCATTCCTTTCAAGTGCCAGTCTCAAAAGGGGTTGCTGGAGTACCCGTTGCAAGCCCTTGGCAATACCAGCGACATCGCCGGGCGCGACGAAGCAGGCATTGACATCGTCGGTCATGACGGAGGGTATTTCCCCCACTGGACTGCACACCACTGCTACGCCATTTGCCAAAGCCTCCAGGATTACAAGGGGCAAGCCCTCGTCATAGGAAGGAAGCACCAGAACATCGGCCATTGCCATCAACTGCGCAACCTGTTGCTGATCCGACCAGCCGGCAAAGCGGACAAAGTTGTCAATTCCGAGTTGTCTGGCTTTGGCTTCATAGGAAGCCACATCGCCACCTCCGGCAAAAGTCACTTCCAGTTGTGTGGGATCAAATCCGGGCAGCGCAAGCGCTTGCAACAAGTCGGAAACACCTTTGCGTTCAGAAAGATTACCGACAAAAAGTACACGCTGTACAGTGCTCTCGCCTGGCTGCCGGCGAGCATGTGTCGGTTCAGGAACGCCATTGCTGAGAATTTCGACACGTTCGGCCGGAACTCTGAGTTCTTCTGTGACAAAGCGCCCCGCAGCTTGCCCAAGCACGAGGCAACTCGCCGGAAGCGAAAAAAGCCAGCGTATCAAGCCCTGCAAGGGTGCGGGCAGGTCACGATAAAAATGATGAAGTTGCGCTGCATGCAGATGTAGAACCACAGGCAATCCCAAAGCCCGGCATGCCAGCAAAATGACACCCTTGCGAAACAAGCTCAAACGCTCGGCCATGTTGATGTGTACGCCTGCCAGTCGTCCGCTGAGCCGTCCGCCCACCAGCTTGGCCACGGCGCGCGCCAAAACGGCGAGCGAATAAAGGGCGCTGAATCCACCTCTTGTGTCGAGCGGTCGCAAGTCCGCTCCTTCGGTGGTGGTCAAAGGTGCTTGGGACTGGATCAAATAGTCGGCTACCTTGAACATGCCGCCCCCTTTGGGGGTCCAGGGGCAGGCGATGTAAATATAGCGGCTTTCTTGCATGGAGCCGGCCTCAGTATGGGAAATCGATTTACATTGCATTATGGGTTTTGCGTTTGAATGCGCGTCTGGATTGATGCGTGAATGTGGACTAGTCATTACTGCCCAGCGTGCCTGGCCAGTTGCGCTGTCAACTCATTGGGCTCCTTGAGCACCCGGCTCAAGATGGCTTCATGCGCCGGGCGTTGCCTGCAAAACAAACCACGTATCAGGCCGGCAGCATGAAAACACCATGACACCACCGCATAAAGTGCTTTGTTAAGAGAACGCTTGCGCCACATCATTAGCAGCACCGGGGCCGCACACAAGCACAAGAACAAAGCTATGCGTCCTGAAACTGCCAAAGGCCAGAAGGGAACGCTGATCAATACTGCCCACCAGGCCAGAACCGCCAGGTACAAGCGCAATTCCCGCAGGCCCTTCAACACCAGGTTCAGGCGTGACTGTCCCGCTGCGGCACGAACCAATTCCCCCAGGCCACAGATGTAGCGGGTGCGCCAACGCCTGACGAGCAACTGATAGGGCGGTGCGTCATGGCCGAAATGATTGGCCGCATCTGCCGGCAAACGCCACAGTCGCCAGCCAAGGGAGCGCAGCCGCACGGCCAAATCGAACTCTTCATAGCTGTGCAGATTGCGGTCGGAAAGGTAACCTGCAGCTACCACCGCGCTTCGACGGTAGAGCCCGCCACCGTCGAGCCGGTCGACGTTGCCTGGCAACTGATGCAATGCAATGCGTTCCGCGCGCGCCAGGTATTCGAGGCTTTCGTGGTTGTTCTCAACGACCCGGCCACCCACACCCGCTACGTCGGGATGTTCAGCCATGAAGTCAAGCGCTTTTTCCAGAAAGCCCTCGACCATCTGCATATCCCCGTCGAGGATGTAAACAAACTCTCCTTGTGAATGCTGATACCCCAATTGCGGGCCTGCCCCGCAGCAGCGCTCCTGTGCATGGCGGAACTGCACGATCCGGATCGGGTATTGCTGGGCCAGCTCTACCGTGCGGTCGCTTGAGCATGAATCGGCCAACACCACTTCTCCCCCTACGCCAGCAACAGCGCGCAGTGCGCTTTCGATGGTTTCCTCAATGCGTTTTTCTTCGTTCAGGGCCTTGATGATGATGGATACCCGGCAGTCAGATGTCGGGCACGGTTGATCCAGTGGAACGTTAATGGAATTAGGGTTCATTTTCAGTTTGCATCAACGAGAACGGCTGTGCGACGTGTGCGCCAGAGCTCCCAGTTTTTGACCCATGGCGCTGGCAATAACATCGACATGATTGCAGTCAACCACCAGCGGGTGCCACTGGCGGCATACCGCCCCCGGGCCAGGCAGCGCAACCCTTCCAGTCGATTGCCGGAGGCAATCGCCGAACGTGCCAGGGTGACTTCCTGTTGCGCAACAAACCACAAAGCCGATCGCGATTGGGCCTCTGTCAAGCTTCCCGACAGCGCCCGCGCGCGCATCCGGTGCAAAAATGGAGGCAGCAGGAAGGTGGTGTGATGTGTTGTCAGGCTGCCGGGAACTGCAATGCGGTAGGCCAGCATGGGCGCTTGCACCAGCGCAACCGGCGTCTGCTCGGCCAGGCGAAACCACAGATCCATGTCTTCCCCGTAGGATTCCCCGATGGCAAAGCAAGGCTGCATTGTTTTGAGCCGATCGGTCCGTATGGCTACCGACCCGGTGCAGAGTGTTGGACTGATCATCCAGCGGGTGGGCAGATCGGTGATGAGTTCGATGGAAAGCGGTTCAGGAAAAGCCGGCCACTGCGGCGGCCACTGGTCTTCGGAATTGATGACTTCCATGTAGCCGGTGGCAACCAAGTCGGCTTGCGGATGCACCTTCTGGGCTGCCAGAATACTTTCCAGAAAGCGTGGGTGGTGCGCATCGTCTGCATCCAGAAAAACCACCCATTCCCCGCGGACATGCGTAATGCCATGGTTGCGAGCCGCGGAAACCCCGGCGTTGGCCTGGCGTACCAGTCGCAGGCGTGGATCAGGGATGGCGGCTACCAGTTCGGCTCCGCCATCGGTAGAGCCATCATCTACTACGATCACCTCGAAATCCGTAAAGCTCTGCGCCAAGACAGATTCAATCGTGCTGGTGATGTAAGTTAACTTGTTGTAGAGGGATATAACAATAGAAAACTTCATGGGTGGGGCAAAGGATGTGAAATGCGGTCTCGGACCGGGCGGGGCCGTTTAGGAGCAGCGGCTGGCGTGGGGGACACTGAAGGTGCGGGCGTGCTGCCTTTGGAAAGCTTGATCTCGCTGGCGGCCGATCCGAGCGTCATCAACAGCAGTACGTGAGTGATCAGCTCGGTTCCGTAGCCAAGAAGCAGAAGCGGTACTTCGCTGACCGAGCGCAGGACCAAGGCAATGAACAGCGCAAGCGATAGACCGCCAGTTGCGCGCGTGTAGCGGATCGACAGTACCAATAACACCAGCGCATAGAGCATCAGCACGCTTGCACCGACAGTTCCAGAGCGGGAAAGGGTATCCATGAACTGATTGTGCGCATGCGTCGCATTGGGCATACCGATGCTGAGCCTGAAAGGCGCATCCCAGAGATTCAGGCCGTAGCCAAAAACAGGGTTGCGCCGCCATTCGTCATAGGCAATAGCCCAGATTTGATCCCGGCCCGTGAGGGAAGATAACTGCTCGCCTTGGGCACTGTTCAAAAAACTGTCCAGCTTGCCGCCCAAATCGCCAAACATGACCAGCAGTGCCAACGTCAGCACAACCGCCATGAACCCCAGGATGGAAACAATGCCGAACTCCGGCCGGGCAGGATCGCCCATGCGGCGTATCACTGACGAGGCTTGTCGCGCAATAACAATGCATGCTGAGCAAACGATAAACGATGTCCATGCGGTCTTTGACTGGGCCATGAACAACACGCTCAATCCCACCAGCCATGCCAGCCGGTTCACGCTGGCTCGCTCGTAGGGATAAGCCAGAAGGCAGATCAGGCCGACCTGTGCAAGCATTCCCATTGATACCGGATGCGGCCCCAGGCCTGCAAATCGGGGTACGCCGGGTAGCAGGCCCTGGCTGTAACCCAACTCCAGTACCCGACTGGCATCAAAGGGAATGAAAAGCAGCCCACCCAGCATGAAAATAAGCAGGGCGTTACGGGCAGCCTTGAGGGCCAGATCGCGCTCGCTGGTGCTGAGCAGCATGGCTGCGATTCCAATCACCAAGGGATAGGCAAACTCATGGGAAATAAAGGGGTGGGCGCCAAACAAGGCAGTGGCTGCAACCGTGCCGGCCCAGTAAATGATGAAGGTCATCACCAGGGCTAGCAGCGCGGTATTAAAGCCGTGGTTAGGTCGATTCAACCAATACGTAATGATGCGTTCGCCCGAAACCGTCAGCAAGAAGAGCGAAACCAGTGGCTGTGCCAGGGCTTGTATGGGGTGGCGAACAGGGGCTGCCGTGCTTTCAAGGTTTAAGGCCATCGTGGCCATGTCACGCCCCAAAATAAGCGTGGGAAGCGCCACGATGAACAGCATCGCATAAAAAATCAGATGCATATAGCCCTGATTGCGGCGCGATGTGTGATGCACCGCTCCGGCCATGCCTATGGTTGCCGCCAGCGCTGCAAGGATGGCGGCTCCCAAAAGAATGGAAATCGAGAGAACTTGCGACATAAAGGAAATATTAAAAACGCTGCTCGGCAGCAGTTTCAGATAAGGGTGCCGAAAAAGCCGGCTGTAAAAACCTGCCCAGCGCTGGAAAAAATCTTAGCATCATCGAGGCTGTTTCTTGTCCCAGAAGCTGGGGGCGGCAGGCGATGCACAAGGCGACAGTCAAAAGCGTGCTCAGCGTCATTGCACCCAGGGAAATCAATGGTATGCCAAAGCGGGCCAGGAGGTGTTGGCTGCTCAAGACCGCCGCAACGCATAAGCCGCAAAAGAACAGGCTCCGCGCGACATGGGGAAGCAACACACTAAAGCGCAGGCCCAGCGCGCGAAAAGCGGCCACGCCGATCACCAGTGCGCGTGCCACCAGCAGCAGGGCGGCTACGGTGGCGGCGGCACGGATGCCCAGACCTGAAAACAGATAGAACCCCAGCGCCCCCAGGCCGACAATAGGCAGTTGCAGTGCAAATTCGTAGTATTTCCGGTCTGTATTCCAGAGCACCGGCGTTGAAAGCCCCCAGATGACATAAGCGGGCATGCTTAAAAACAAGATGCCCAGCACCCAACCGGCGTCATGCCATTGCGGCCCGTAAAGCAGGCGCACCAGGGTCTCGGAGATGAGCGCCAGAAACACAAAAGCCGGGACCACGAGCACCAGAATCGTTGCCAGCATCTGGGCGTAGGCGCGGCCCAGCCGTTGGCGGTCATCTTGCAAGCGCGCGCCTGCCGCCAAAAAAGCCGGCTGCAAGGCACCCAGCAACAAGGTGTTTGGCATGGTGGCCAGGTTGTACGCGACGTTGTACAGGCCCAGCGCCTGTGCATTGAGAAGTCTCCCAATGAAAACGCGGTCCAGGTTGTTCAGTAGCCAGTTGACCACATTGGTTAAGAAGACGGCGCGGCCCGTGCCGACTGCCGAGGCGGCATCGGGATACCACCAAAGGAGACGCAAGGCATGGGGCTTGATGGCATAGCTGGCGACAAGCAGCACGCCTGCCTGTACCAGCCAGGCTGCAACCAACGAGGTCGCACCCCAGCCCGCAAGGGCCATGGGAATGCCAACAACAACGTAACCTGCGGCATAGCTGCCTACCTGCACCAGCCCAGTGGCCCGAAAGTTGAGGTCGCGCTGCAAAAGATAAGTGGCCGGGGCGGCGGCAGCGGACAAGAGGCATGCCAGCGACAGCCATTCAATCACCGACTGTGCCCGGGGCTCCCTGAAATAGTCGGCCAGCACCGGCGCAAGGCAATAGACCGCCAGCATGCTGAGCATGCCTACCGCCAGCTGCCATGTCCAGGCGAAGCGAATGTCCTCTTCGCGCAGAACAGGGCGTTGCAGCAAACTCCAGCTGAAGCCGAAACCTGACACAAAGTTGGCAAAGGTCAGCACAACCATGCCGATGGCAAATACACCAAAAATATCAGGACCGAGCGTACGAGCCAGCACTACCTGCGCAAGCAGTTGCAGTGCAAAGCGTGCGGCAGTGGAAATGGCGCTCCATTTCACCGCCACCACGCCTGAGCGACCCAGTCCTGTAGTGCTCAAGATCGTCCTGCTTTAAAGCGATGCACGCCGATGGCGACAATCAGTGCCAAGGTGATCAGCAGCGTGCCTGGCGCGGGCGAATCGGTCTCCGCATCGCGTGGCGGCTCTTCATTGGCCTGAGTGAGTGAACTGCTGTGGCCCGAAGCGTGCGAAGGACCGGCACTCGTCTTGACGAGTTCGGCACGGGGCGCCAACTTCACGCTTGCGGCCTTTTCAACCATCGAGTGCGAAGAGGGCGCGGGCAAAACCAGGGCGGAGGCCGAAGCAATGCTTGCGCTGAGGGTAACCAATGTGATTAGGGCTGTGCGCATGACTTTTTCTCGTTGAACATTAGGAAATAGTATCTTGCGCAGTGCTGCAACTATCAATAGTCCAAACGGCCCAGGATACTGTCTGTCACATTCAAAAGCCAAATTCCTAGGTCGGACCGGGCTGAATTTACAGGTAAGTTCTTCCCTTAAAAGAAAAAACCGAGGAAATTTACAGCTTAAAAAGAGCTTAACGCCTGAATTTTCAAAACTGAATGCCGAAATTCAACCTTTTAATGCCAAATATGCGTGTAATGAATAGAAAGTAAATGTTCCTTTATTTGAGGGCTGTTACATGCCGCTGTAGTTTGGTCCACCACCACCTTCCGGCGTGACCCAGACGATGTTTTGTGTCGGATCCTTGATGTCGCAGGTCTTGCAATGCACACAGTTCTGCGCATTGATCTGCAGGCGATCCGTGTTATCCGGATTCTTCACAAACTCATAGACGCCGGCCGGGCAATAGCGGCTTTCAGGGCCGGCATACCGGGCCAGATTGATGTTGACGGGGACGCTGGCGTCCTTGAGCGTCAGGTGCGCCGGCTGGCTTTCCTCATGGTTGGTGTTGCTGATGAACACGCTGCTCAGCTTGTCAAAGGTGAGCTTGCCATCCGGCTTGGGGTACGCGATTTGCGGGCATTGGGCCGCAGGCTTGAGCCGGGCATGATCGGGCACGGTGCTGTGAATCGTCCAGGGTGGCGACTTGAAGCCCAGTTTGGGCAGCAGCCACAGCTCGATGCCGTTCATCAGCGAAGACAGGTACAGCCCCTTTTTCATCCACTGCTTGGTATTGCGGGAGGATTGCAGCTCCTCGTAGAGCCAGCTGGCCTCAAAAGCTGCCGGATAGGCCGAGAGTTCGTCATGCTGGCGCCCGCCCGTGACCGCGTCATATGCGGCCGCTGCCGCAAGCATGCCTGTCTTGAGGGCCGCATGGCTGCCCTTGATGCGGGCAAAGTTCAGGAACCCGGCGTCGCAACCGACCAGGGCGCCCCCCGGAAAAACCGTTTTCGGCAGGCTCATCAGTCCGCCGCAGGTGATGGCGCGCGCGCCATAGCCGATGCGCTTGCCACCTTCAAGCACCTGCCTGAACGCAGGGTGGGTCTTCCAGCGCTGCATTTCGTCGAACGGGCTGAGCCAGGGGTTGCTGTACTCCAGGCCGGTGATGAAGCCCAGCGTCACCTTGTTGCCCTCCATGTGATACAAAAAACCGCCGCCATAGGTCTGGTTGTCCATGGGCCAGCCGAGCGAATGCATCACATGGCCGGGTTTTGCCTTGGCGGGGTCGATCTCCCAGAGTTCCTTGATTCCCAGCGCATAAGTCTGCGGGTCCTTGCCGGCGTCGAGCTTGTAGCGGGCAATCAGCTGCCTGCCCAGGTGCCCCCGCGAACCCTCGGCAAAAATGGTGTATTTCGCATGCAGTTCCATGCCCAGCTGAAAATTGTCGGTGGGCTCGCCGTCCTTGCCGATGCCGAGGTTGCCGGTCGCCACGCCCTTGACCGATCCGTTGTCGTTGTAAAGCACTTCGGCGGCTGAAAACCCCGGAAAAATTTCAACGCCCAGCGCTTCGGCCTGCTCGCCGAGCCAGCGCACCAGGTTGCCAAGGCTGATGACGTAGTTGCCATCGTTGTGCAAGGACTGGGGAATCAGGAACTGCGGCGTGCTGAGCTTGCCGGTCTGGCTCAGAAACAGCATCTCGTCGCCGGTGACCGGCTGGTTGAGCGGCGCCCCGCGTTCCTTCCAGTCGGGGAACAGCTCGGTCAGCGCCCGCGGGTCCATGAGGGCCCCGCTCAAGATATGGGCGCCGGGCTCGGAGCCCTTTTCAAGCACCACCACCGACACGTCCGTGCCTTTTTCAGCCGCCAGCTGCTTCAGGCGAATGGCCGTGGCGAGGCCGGCGGGGCCACCGCCCACGACCACGACGTCGTATTCCATGGCTTCACGGGGGCCGAACTGGGCCAGGATTTCTTGGGGGTTCATCGTAGGGGCACTCGCTGATAATGATTTCAGAAAAGGGTGGCTGTCGTCCCGCGATTTTATGCCGCCAATACAGTTAACGAACGGTCGTTCGCTTTTGACGGCCTGCTCCTGGCGTCCATCCGGGCGCACCACTGAGCCGCTCCAACTTTTACTCATCATGAAAATCAACATTCCCGAGAAGAAAAAACTGGTGCATCAAATGCATATCGCCATTCGCTGGGGCGACATGGACGCGATGGGCCACCTGAACAATGGCAGCTACTTTCGCTACATGGAAACCATCCGCATCGACTGGATGTATGCCATTGGCTGCACGCCTGACCCGCAGGGCGAGGGCCCGGTCATCGTCAACGCTTTCTGCAATTTCTACAAGCAGCTCGAATACCCGGGCGATGTGCTGATCAAGATGTATGTGAGCGAGCCGGGCCGCACCACGTTTGAAAGCTGGGCCACCATGGAGCGGGTGGACCAGCCGGGCGTGATTTGCGCGGCGGGCGGCGCGACCACGATCTGGGTGGACTTTCCCGCGCAGAAGGCCAAAACGCTTCCAGACTGGATGCGCCAGCTGATTGAGGAATAATTTATGTGAAATAGGCCGCTAGCGCAATGCACGTATACGTAGTTAGCTATTAAATTAATAGCAACTTAGGATTGCGGCCGGCGCCGGTCCAGCTGCAGCGAAGGAGGCAGGGCGCCTGATGTCGGCACTGTCCTACCGCGCGATGCATGCAATGGTTGGCATCGCCGCGGCTGAAAGCCTCTTATTCTGAACAGCTGTCCTGCAACAAAGGCGTTGTTCATGTTTTTCCTCGGCATTGGAACCGCTACCCCTGCGCGCCGCTACACCAAGGCTGAGTGTCTCGCGGCTTTCCAGGAGTCCGACTGGTTTGGCCGGCTGGACGCGCGTTCCCACTGGGTTGCCCGGACGGTCTTGCAGCGCGACAACGGTATCGAGGCGCGCCGCCTCGCGCTCGACTCGCTGGCCGATGTGTTCTGCATCGACCCCGACACGCTTTCCAAACGCTTCCTCGACCATGCGCCCGCGCTGGCCGCCCAGGCCGGCGAGCGGGCGCTGCAGCGCGCCAACCTTGCCGCGCACGAGATGGATGCGGTCGTGGTCAGCACCTGCACCGGCTACCTGTGCCCCGGCCTGTCGGGCTACGTCGCCGAACGCCTGGGGCTGCGCGCCGATGTGCAGGCTTTCGATCTGGTGGGCCAGGGCTGCGCGGCGGCGCTGCCCAACCTGCAGCTGAGCCGTTCACTGCTGAAGTCCGGCGCCTGCGCACAGGTGCTCTCGATCTGCGTCGAGGTCAGCAGCGCCGCGATGTACCTCGACGACGACCCGGGCGTGCTGATCAGCGCCTGCCTGTTCGGCGATGGCGCGGGCGCCGCCGTGCTCTCGGCCGGGCCTGCCGCATCCAGCCCGGCGGGCCGGCGCATTCAATGGCGGGACAGTACCTCCCTGATGGCGCCGGCCCGGCGCGATGCCCTGAAGTTCGAGCAGCGTGCGGGCATGCTGCGCAACATTCTGACGCGCGAGGTGCCCGTGCTGGCGGCCGACCATGCGGCGCAGGTGCTTGAGGCGGTGCTGGGCCGCGCCGGTCTGGCCCGTGCCGATGTGGGCCAGTGGATCATGCATGCCGGCGGGCGCGATGTGCTGCTGGCGCTGCAGCGGCGCCTGGACCTGCAGCCCCATGACCTGCGCTACAGCGCCGCCATGCTGCGCGAATATGGAAACATGTCCAGCGCCTTTGTCTATTTCGTGCTGCAGGACGCCCTGGCCGACGCGGCGCCGGGCGGCTGGTGGTGGCTGTCCTCCTTTGGCGCGGGCTTCAGCTGCCACGGCGCCTTGCTGGAGGTGCGGTGATGGCCATGCCGCGCAGTCGCCGCAGCCTGTCGGAACAGGACGGGCCGGTATGGTGATGCCCCGCGTTGTGACCGCCGAAACGCTCGATGGGCTGTCCGAGGACGACCCGGCAGCGATGCGCTCGCGCCGCGACCTGCAGCGCATCCACCGGGTCATGGGCACATGCGGCATCGTGGGGCGGGCGCTTCGCGCGGTGACGGCGTCCCGCCCGGGGCCTGCACGGCTGCGCATGCTCGAACTCGGCGCGGGCGACGGCAGCCTGATGCTGGGCGTCGCAAAGTCGCTCAAGCGGGAGTTCCCGGCGGTTGACCTCACCTTGCTCGACCGCCAGAACCTGGTCACGCCTGCGGTCGTGGCAGGCTATGCCAGCGTCGGCTGGAGCGCCGCTTCGCAGGTGATGGACGTGTTCGACTGGGCGGCGGGCAAGGGCGTGCCGCCGCCCGCACGCCATGCCCCGGCCGGCTGGGACGTGATTGTGTCCAATCTCTTTTTGCACCACTTCGATGCCGCGCCGCTGGCGCTGCTGCTGGCGGCGGTGGCATCGCGCACGACCCGGTTTGTGGCCTGCGAGCCGCGCCGCGCGCCGCTTGCGTTGGCAGGAAGCCGCCTGGTCGGGGCGCTGGGCGCCAATGCGGTGACGCGGGAAGACGCCGTGCTGAGCGTCCATGCGGGCTTTAGGGGCCATGAAATCGGCGCGCTCTGGCCGTTAACCGGCGCGCGCTGGATAACCGACGAATATTCGGCCGGCCTGTTCAGCCATTGCTTTTGCGCTGAACGCGCTCGCGTGCCTGGCGCGGGGGCACCATGACGCCGACGGTGTTCGATGCCATCGTCATCGGCGCCGGGCCGGCCGGATCGACCGCCGCGATTTTGCTGGCGCGGGCCGGCTGGTCGGTGGCGCTGGTGGAAAAGCAGCGTTTTCCGCGCCGAAAAGTCTGCGGCGAGTGCATCGCGGCCAGCAACCTGCCGTTGCTCGATGCGCTGGGCGTTGGCGCGTCCTTCGCCGCGCGTGCCGGGCCCGAGCTGCGCCAGGTTGCCCTGATGCAGGGCGAACGCAGCGTGGTGGCGGATCTGCCGGCGGCCAGCCTCCCCGGCCATGCGTGGGGCAGGGCGCTAGGCCGGGAAACCCTGGACACGCTGCTGCTGGAGCAGGCCCGGGCCAGCGGTGCGCAGGTGCTGCAGCCGTGGTCGGTGCTGTCGGTGCTGGACGCAGGGGGCGCCGCACGCAGCCACCGGTGCGAGATCCGGGCCGTCGGCCTTGACCTGCGGGCAACGCTGCAGGCGCCCGTCCTGATTGCCGCGCACGGCTCCTGGGAGCCGCTTCCTTCAGGCCGTGCCGCCAGGCGCCTGACGCGCCGCCCGGGCGACCTGTTCGCCTTCAAGGCCAACTTTCTGGGCTCCCGCCTGGCCGCCGGCCTGCTGCCGGTGCTTTCATTCGATGGCGGGTACGGCGGCATGGTGCTGGCCGGCGGGGGTGTCATGACGCTGGCCTGCTGCATCCGCCAGGACCGGCTTGACGCCTGCCGGCGTGAGGCGCCGCGCTTGTCCGCCGGAGAGGCGGTCGAGGCCTGCCTGCGCCGCCAGTGCCGGGGCGTCGCCGAGGCGCTGGCCGATGCCCGGCGCGAAGGCCCGTGGCTGGCCTCGGGCCCGATCGCTCCGGGCATCCGCCTGCGCGAGGACGACACGCTGTTTCGCATCGGCAACGCCGCCGGCGAAGCCCATCCGATCATCGGCGAAGGCATCAGCATGGCGATGCAGTCGGCCTGGCTGCTGTGCGCCCGGCTGCTGCAGGACCATGCGCTGCCCGGCGACCGTTCGGACGCTGGCTGGCAGCGCGGCGTCCTGGCCCGTTATGCGGCCGACTGGCGCCACCATTTCGCGCCCCGCCTTCGCCTGGCGGCGGCTTTCGCCCAACTGGCGATGCGGCCAGCCCTGAGCGGGCCGGCGCTTTCGCTCGTGCGCCAATGGCCCGGCCTTTTGACGCAGGGTGCGCGGTGGGGCGGCAAGGTCCACTGCGCGCCCGGGCCGGCGGCGATCGCCTGGCTGGCCTCGGGCGCCGGCCGGGCAGTCCCTTCGACGGCCTCTCTTGAGGGCGCCTGAAGCCTGGTGGCTGATGCCAGGAAAGATATCGCTAGGTAATAAATACATAAAAGAAGGAAGGAACCCCATGACCACCACGTTCGACCGCCTTTGCGCCATTCTGGCGAAGGACTACAAGCTCCAGCCCGAGCAGCTCAGGCCTGATGCGCCGCTGCAGGCACTGGGCATCGATTCGCTGGGCGTTGCCGACTTGCTGTTCAATGTCGAGGACGAATTCGGCGTGCGCCTGCCGCCCGAGCCAGTCCAGGTGCAAACCATCGGCGATGTGGCCGCTTTCATTGACCGGCTGATGGCGGCCCAGCAGGTTTCCCCGGCACAGCCGACCCCGGCGGGGCCGCCAGCCGCTGTCGCTGTGCCTGCTGCGCCGCTGCCGTGAGGCGGGTCGCGGTGACGGGCATGGGCGTTGTCTCGCCCCTGGGCCACAGCGCGGCCGAGGCGTTTGACGCGGCGCGCGCGGGCCGATCGGCGATTCACCGGCTGGCGCCCGCATTCGCGCAGCGCCTGGCCTCGCCGATTGCGGCGACGGTGCGGTTCAGCGGCGCCGATCATTTCGAGCCGCCCAGGCTGCGCATGCTGGACCGCGTGAGCCAGTTCGCGCTCGTGGCCGCGCGCCGCGCGTGGACCGATGCCGGCTTGGAACTGACGGACGCCGAACGCGGCCGCGCCGGCGTGTTCATCGGCACCGGCATGGGCGGCATCAACAGCATCGACGAGGGCTACCAGACGCTGTACGGCGAGCACTCCGACCGGATCAAGCCCTTTCTGGTGCTGATGGGCATGCACAACGCGCCGGCCGCCTGGATCGGCCTTGAGCACGGCTTGAGCGGGCCGAACATGACCTATTCGACCGCCTGCTCCTCGTCGGCGGTGGCCATCGGCGAAGCCTGGCTGCGCCTGGCCCATGGCGACCTGGACATGGCGATTGCCGGGGGCGCCGAAGCACCGCTGCCGTTCGGCTCGCTCAAGGCCTGGGAAGCGCTGCGCACGGTCGCCACCGTCGATGCGGCGGACCCGTCCGCCTCGTGCCGGCCGTTTGCCGGAAACCGCAGCGGCATGGTGCTGGGCGAGGGCGCGGCCCTGCTGGTGCTTGAGCCGTGGGACCATGCGGCGGCGCGGGGCGCCCGCATTCACGGCGAGCTGATCGGCTACGGCCTTTCTACCGACACGGGGCACATCACCCGGCCCAGCGTGGAGGGCCAAGCGGCGGCCCTGCGGGCGGCCTTGCAATCGGCCGGCATCGATGCCGCGCAGGTCGATGCCATCAATGCCCATGGCACCGGCACCCAGGCCAATGACAGCGTGGAGACGGCCGCGATCAAGGCGGTGTTTGGCGAACGGGCAGGCCGCATTCCCATCAGCGCCACCAAGGCGGTGCACGGCCATCTGCTGGGCGCCACGTCGGCGCTGGAGCTGGTGCTGTCGCTGGTGGCCATGCAGCATTCGGTCGCGCTGCCGACCATGCACCTGCAGGTGCCCGACCCGCAGTGCGATCTGGACTATGTGCCCAACGCCGCGCGCGAGGGGGTTCACATCCAGACCATGCTGTCGAGTTCATTTGCCTTCGGCGGGACGAACGCGGTGCTCGCCGTGCGGGCCGCAAGCTGAAAATTTTAGCTAAAAAGGCCCGCACCGCAATAGGCGTAAGCGAAGGCAGCTACAAAATATATAGCAAAAGAATTTTCACTAGACAAGGCGGGGCAGCTTTCTGCACATTCCGAGCCTGGCGGCCGTTGCGTCCAAGCAGCGCCGGCCGGCCGCCGGCGGCCAGCACCGTCAGCGCACGGCGCGCCAGCTGCCGGCGTTGTCGGCCAGCCAGCGAGCGGCCAGCGCCTGGCTTTGCGCTTCGGGTGCCGCGTGGGTCTCGTGGTCGGGATGGAAGTCGCGCCGCAGGTAGCGCAGCAGCGGGCCGGCGCAGCGCCAGACCGCGCCATGGCGGCCCCAGAAGAATCTGGCCGCGCTCCACCAGGTTGCAGGCTTGAGCAGGGTGCCGTCGCGGTGCAGGTTCAGCACGGTCTGGCAGGTCGCATCCAGGCTGAACACCGCCAGCGCATAAAAATACCAGCGGATGCGCCAGGCGTGATTGCCGCCGAGCGCGGTGTACAGGTCGAACGCCACCGCGCGGTGCTCGATTTCCTCGGCCGCATGCCAGCGCCAGAGCAATTGCATTTTGGGGTCGGCGCCGGCGAACCAGTCCGCATGGCGCAATGTTGCGTCGGCAAACACGGCCGTGCAGTGCTCGTAGGCGGCCGTCACGGCCAGCAGGTGCAGCGGATGAACGCCGTGCGCCTTGCCGTAGGCAATGCGGCGGCCCGCCCAGTGCTGCCACCGGTTGACCAGGCCCTGCTGTTCAAGGTGGGCGTTGTAAAGGCCGTGGACATGGCGATGGGTGGCTTCCTGGCCGATGAACTGGACCGCGGTGGCGCGCAGCTGCGCGTTTTCAGGGGTTTCGGGCAGCCGCTTCAGGCCCTCGCGCACCGAGTCGATGAAGGACTGTTCACCGACCGGAAAGCTCATCGACAGCGCGTTGTGGTACTGGCTCCTGAACGCGTCGCCGCCGTGCCAGTGGCGATCGAAGCCCTGGCTCAGGTCAAGCTGCAGCCGGCGCACCGTCAGGCTGGCGGGCTGGGCGGGCGCTGCCACGGGAGTAGGGCTGTCTTGCATGGATGGTGGTTGGCGATAAATTTGATAAAAAGTGCCGCTAGCGCATGACCAGCGTGCATAAGTAGCTATGAAATCAGTAGCGTTCAAGAAACCCTGGCGGGCTTGGGCAGCCGCCCCATCAGGTAGAACTCGGTGTTGGGCTGCATGCCGCTGAAGCTCGCCATGCGGTTGGACAAGCCGAAAAACGCGGTGATGGCCGCAATGTCCCAGGCGTCCTCGTCGTCAAAGCCATGGGCCTGCAGCGCATCGATGTCGGCGTCGTCGATCTGGTCGGACTGCAGGCAGACCTTCATCGCGAAGTCGAGCATGGCGCGCTGGCGCGGCGTGATGTCGGCCTTGCGGTAGTTCACCGCCACCTGGTCGGCCACCAGGGGTTGCTTTTCATAAATGCGCAGCAGCGCGCCGTGGGCCACCACGCAGTACAGGCATTTGTTGGCCGCGCTGGTGGCGGTGACGATCATTTCGCGCTCGCCCTTGGTCAGCGAACCGTTGGGATTGCTGCCTTCTTCCTTGAGCATGAGCGCATCGTGGTACGCAAAGAAGGCGCGCCATTCGGCCGGCCGGCGGGCCAGCGCCAGGAACACGTTGGGCACGAAACCGGCTTTTTCCTGGACTTCCAGCACCTTGGCCCGGATGTCGCCGGGCAGGGTATTGAGGTCGGGCAAGGGATAGCGTATCGGCATGGAATGTCTCTTTCTGTTCAGGTGAAACGGCGGGTGCATGGTCATTATTGACGGTAGTTCTGACGGTAATCCAATTCTTGAAACAAGCGCGCGGCCCAGGCGATTTTTAAACTGCGTCATCGCAAAGCACCAGCGGCAGGCCGTATGCTGTCCGTTTTACAGGAGGAAATGCAGCATGAACCCCGACTATGAAAAAGGCCTGGCAAAGCGCAAGCAGGTGATGGGCGAAGACTTTGTCGCCAACGCCCTGGCCGGCATGAGCGAGTTCACCCGGCCCATCCAGGAGCACATCACGGCCAAGGCCTGGGGCGACGTGTGGCAGCGGCCCGGCCTGGACCTCAAAACGCGCAGCCTCATCACCGTGGCCATGCTCACCGCGCTCGGCCGGCAGCACGAACTCAAGGGCCATCTGCGCGGCGCGCTGAACAATGGCGCAACGCCGGCCGAGTTGCAGGAAGTGCTGCTGCACGCGGCCGTCTATTGCGGCGTGCCCAGCGCGGTCGATGCCTTTCGCACGGCAGCCGAGGTCGTCGATGGGCCCA
Organism: Polaromonas sp.; assembly: GCA_028292745.1. Classification (GTDB taxonomy): domain Bacteria; phylum Pseudomonadota; class Gammaproteobacteria; order Burkholderiales; family Burkholderiaceae_C; genus Polaromonas. Next base: position 33,740 of record JAQGLT010000142.1, read on the forward strand.
AGAAAGCCTGAATTCGCAAGGGTAGCGATTGACGATGCATTTCAGATGAAATTTGGCACTTTTCGCAATCTGGGCTTGCCTGGATAGCTATAAAAAACATAGCACAATTTGCGGAACAGTGGGGGTTTTGGATTGCATGTCAGATAAGGAATCAGGACTACAGCGGTCTTTGGATGAAGGACACATAATGAATTTCCACTGGCCTTTTTGCCAGCGGTGTCATTGCGTGGCACGGCCAGCAGGCCGCACGCCGCGGTTCTTGAAAAAAGGAAACAACCACATGCAAATTCAAGTCAACTCCAACCACAGCATTACCACTGGCGAGTCGTTCGAACGTTGGGCCAACAGCGAATTGAATGAATCGTTCAGCCGGTTCAAGGACGACATCACCCGCATCGAAGTGCATATGAGCGATGAGAATGCCGACAAGGTCAGCGCCGACCATACGCGCTGCATGATGGAAGCCCGCCTGGCCAACCGCGAGCCGGTCGCGGTCAATCACCACGCGCCCAATCAGGATGAAGCCTTTCGCGGCGCCAGCGACAAGCTCAAGCGCGTTCTTGAGCACACCTTCGGAAAACTGCGTGACCGAGAGCATCGCTCGCGTGAGTCCATCCGGCGTGACCCGGACATCGGCAGCGTCTAGGCCAGCATCCGTTCAGTGCATTGCAGTGCGGTGCGGTGGGCCAAGGCCCGGCTCAGTCGCCTGCCATGAGGCGCTGCACCAGGTCGCCAGTGGTCGAGGCCTTGAATTTGCGCATGAGCCGCGCCCGGTAGATTTCCACTGTGCGGTGGCTGATGATGAGGGCGCGGCCAATTTCCTTGGATGTCAGACCGCTCATCAGGTGGGCGGCGACCTCACGCTCCCGGGCGGTGAGCTCGGCCGTCACCGGGCGGCTGGCGCTCAGGTCCTCGAACGTCCAGATGCCCGACTCATGGGGCGCGTTGCGGTTGAGCGCCCGGCCCGTGACGTGGCACCAGAAGGTCTCGCCCTGGGTGCGTCCCCCCACGCGCTTCATAATGCGGTTGTCCGCGTACATGCCGGTGGCGTTGAGGATGGGCAGCATGCGCGCGCCGATGCGCTCATACTCGTCCAGCGTCGGATAGAGAATCAGGAACGACTCGCCAATCAGCTGCTCGCGCGGCGCGCCGAACATCTCGCACACATGCTGGTTGCAGTCCAGGATGGAACGGTTGCGGGACAATACCAGCCCCACGGGTGCCAGATCGAAAGCGAGTTGGTAGTCAGTGGGCATCAGGGCAAACCTTTAGGAAATACTACGTAGCGCAATAGGTAGTATCGTAGTCGAGCGTGCCGGCAAGCAGGGGTTTTTGCCATGCAGGGCAAATGCGGATTGAAATGCGAATCAAAACAAGGAGCTATCTGTGAAAAAACTTTTTCCCTCGGCTGCACAAGCCCTGAAGGGGGTGGTCAGTGACGGGCAGCTGCTGGCTGTTGGCGGCTTTGGCCTGTGCGGCATACCCGAGGCCCTGATCGACGCGCTGCGCGACTCCGGTGTCAAGGGGCTGACGGTGATTTCCAACAACGCCGGCGTTGACGGTTTCGGCCTGGGCAAGCTGCTGGAGACGCGCCAGATCACCAAGATGATTTCTTCCTACGTGGGCGAGAACAAGGAGTTCGAGCGCCAGTACCTGGCCGGCGAACTCGAACTGGAATTCACGCCCCAGGGCACGCTGGCCGAGAAGCTGCGCGCCGGGGGCGCCGGCATTCCGGCCTTTTTCACCAAGACCGGCGTGGGCACGCTGGTGGCCGAAGGCAAGGAACTGCGCGAGTTCGATGGCCAGACCTACGTGATGGAGCGCTCGCTGGTGCCCGACGTGGCGCTGGTCAAGGCGTACCGCGCCGACAAGTCCGGCAACTTGCAGTTTCGCCTGACGGCACGCAACTTCAACCCGGCCGCGGCCATGGCCGGCAAGGTCTGCATCGTCGAGGTGGAGGAGGTAGTGGAAACGGGCGAAATCGCCCCGGACGAGGTGCATTTGCCCGGCATTTATGTGCACCGCATCGTGCACAACCCCAAGCCTGAAAAGCGCATCGAAAAGCGCACCGTGACCCAGGCGCCGGTGGACGCGGCCTTGGCCAAGCGCGAGGCGCAGGCCGCCATCGCGCAGGCCGCCAGCACCGAAGAGGCGCCGGCCGCCACCCCGGCCGCGCCGGCTGTTTCTGCCGCCCCGTCCACCCCCACCACCAGCGCCCTCAGCGGCCAGCAAGGAGTTTGAGATGCCATGGACCCAAGACCAGATGGCCGCGCGCGCGGCCCAGGAACTTGAAGACGGTTTTTATGTCAATCTGGGCATCGGCATTCCGACGCTGGTAGCCAACTTCGTGCCCAGCGACAAGGAAGTCTGGCTGCAATCCGAAAACGGCATGCTCGGCATCGGCCCCTTCCCAACCGAGGACCAGGTGGACGCTGACCTGATCAACGCAGGCAAGCAGACGGTGACGACGCTGCCGGGCTCCTCGATCTTTGGCAGCCACGACAGCTTTGCCATGATCCGGGGCGGCAAGATCAACCTGTCGATTCTGGGGGCGATGCAGGTAAGCGAGCAGGGCGATCTGGCCAACTGGATGATTCCCGGCAAGATGGTCAAGGGCATGGGCGGAGCAATGGACCTGGTGGCCGGGGTCAAGCGCGTGATTGTGCTGATGGAGCACGTGGCGCGTAAAAAAGATGGCACGGAAGAACTCAAGATCCTTCCGCGCTGCACGCTGCCGCTGACTGGCGTGGCGGTGGTGAACCGCATCATCACGGACCTGGCGGTCATGGATGTCACGCCGCTGGGCCTGAAGGTCATCGAACTGGCCCCGGGCGTGACGCTGGAAGCCCTGCAGGCTAAAACCGGCGTTTCCCTGGTCTGATTTTGCCCCGCTGGCATGCTGAGCAACATGCTCGGCATGCCGGTTCGGCATGCCTGCAAAAAGCGGTTGAACTTGGGTGTGCTGCCGCAGCAAATAATTGGCGCTGCTGCAGCCGTTGTCAGCAAGCTTTCACCAATTGGCCTTATCAAGTCATTGACGGGTTCGAAAAACGGCAAATCACGCCGGTGTGCGCTGCACGCCGAGGCGTTCATGCTCGATCGCCTGCCAATAAATCTGCCACATCAAAATTCCACGTCATGGTGCCAAGCAACGGCCAGCCTATGCCGGTACTGCCGCCGCCAAAGTACTTCCCGGGACACTGTCCAGACGCCACGTGAATGCTGCCTGATCGACAGCAATTCACAACATGGATGAACTCACGCGCTTTGTCCGCTGCGCTATCAACCGAGCCATTGGCCGAGATTTACAGTCAGCGCCGCCTGCAGCTTGAGCACAAGTCGCACAGCCGAATGCCAGCAGTAAAACTACCTAAGCTTAAACCCCGTATTGCTGAATCAAAGGCTTGGGTACGATTGCCGCTGCTGTTGAGGTGCGCTTTGTTCCTCGATTTATACAACCTGCCGGAGAGCGAATTTGCCAGAGGAGTTCATACTTGAGACGCGGGGCCTGACCAGGGAGTTCAAGGGGTTCGTGGCGGTCAACAACGTGGAGCTGAAGGTCAAGCGCGGGCACATCCACG
>JAQGLT010000052.1 GCA_028292745.1 Polaromonas sp.
CCGGTCGCGCAAATCTTGTCCATACGCTTGCCCTTTTCGCCACGACATGACGCATCACCTCCAAATCGGGTTTGGATTTGTGTTCTCTGTCTCGAGTTCCCTTGCTGGTTAGAACGAAACCGCTCTAGTGCGGGGCAACAGCAGCTTTTAGCAAAGCAGGAGCAAAACATTATGTGGTGCGAGAGACGGGACTTGAACCCGTACGACATCTCTGTCCCGGGATTTTAAGTCCCGTGCGGCTACCGATTACGCCACTCTCGCTGGTGAAAATGGACGGGGACCACCCAATCCAAACTCTATTTTCAAACAAAAGTCCCATCGCGGGAACTGATTGCAATGGTTTAATGGAGGCGCGGCCCGGAGTCGAACCGGGCTAGCCGGATTTGCAATCCGGTACATAACCGCTTTGTTACCGCGCCTTGTTTTCACAACTAATTCCAATGAAAAAGGGCAGCATTTTGAAGTGCTGCCCTTTGAATTGGAGCGGGAGAAGAGTCTCGAACTCTCGACCTCAACCTTGGCAAGGTTGCGCTCTACCAACTGAGCTACTCCCGCGAGTCTAGCTCTAAATTATAGCTTGGATTTTTACCATTCCAAAATGGTGTCAGCAAATTTTGCTTAGTGCTTGACCGCATCGACTGTCTGCACTGGCGCTGCAGCACGGGCGGCAGCCACCAACGCAACCTCTTCATCCGTCAAAGGGATGGGTTGGCGTTCCAGGGCGACCTGAAGCACCTGGTCTATCCATTTCACTGGAATGATCTCAAGACCCGCTTTTACATTGTCAGGAATTTCCTGCAGATCCTTGGCATTGTCCTGCGGAATCAAGACGGTTTTGATCCCACCACGCAAGGCAGCTAGCAGTTTTTCTTTTAGGCCGCCAATAGCAGTCACCTCGCCTCTTAGCGTGATCTCGCCCGTCATCGCGACATCACCGCGCACTGGAATGCCCGTCAATGCAGAGACAAATGCCGTAGTCATGGCCGCACCTGCGCTGGGTCCGTCCTTTGGCGTTGCACCATCAGGTACGTGAATATGAATATCGCGCTTTTCGAACATGTCGTCTCTGATGCCCAGCACTCTGGAACGGCTTCTCACTACAGTGCGCGCCGCTTCAACAGACTCTTTCATCACATCGCCAAGTGAGCCGGTTCGGGTAATGACACCCTTGCCCGGCATGACAACCGCTTCGATCGTCAGCAAGTCGCCACCGACCTCAGTCCACGCCAGACCCACCACCTGACCTACTTGATTTTTCTGTTCGGCCCGGCCGTAATCAAATTTACGGACACCCAAAAATTCATTGAGATTGTCGGGTGTTACCACCACCTTCGGAGTCATTTTCTTGAGTTGGATACCTTTGACGACCTTGCGGCAAATCTTGGAAAGTTCTCGCTCAAGCGAGCGCACGCCAGCTTCTCGAGTGTAGTAACGAACAATATCGCGTACAGCCTGCTCCTGCACGTCCAACTCGTCATCCTTGACTCCATTGTTTTTTACTTGTTTCGGCAGTAGATAACGCATGGCAATACTGGTTTTTTCGTCCTCGGTATAGCCTGAAAGCCGAATCACTTCCATGCGGTCCAGTAATGCTGGCGGAATATTCATTGAATTGGACGTGGCGACAAACATCACATCGCTCAAATCAAAGTCAACTTCGACATAGTGGTCGCCAAAGGTATGGTTCTGCTCCGGGTCCAGCACTTCCAACAAGGCACTGGACGGGTCACCGCGAAAGTCCGTGCCCAACTTGTCGATTTCATCAAGCAAAAACAGCGGATTGCGTGTGCCGGATTTGCTTAAATTCTGTAACACCTTGCCTGGCAATGCACCAATATAGGTCCGGCGATGACCGCGGATTTCCGCTTCATCGCGCATACCGCCCAAGGCCATTCGAACATACTTGCGCCCGGTAGCCTTCGCGATGGATTGACCCAGGGAGGTTTTACCCACGCCTGGCGGCCCAACCAAGCAAAGAATCGGGGCCTTGAGTTTGTCAACCCGCTGCTGCACCGCCAGATATTCGACAATGCGATCCTTTACCTTTTCAAGTCCATAGTGGTCTTCATTGAGAACCGCCTCGGCGTTGACCAGGTCATGCTTTATTTTCGTCTTCTTGCTCCATGGCAGCCCAAGCAGAACATCGATATAGCTGCGTACAACTGTCGCCTCGGCTGACATCGGCGACATCAGCTTGAGCTTTTTCAACTCGCCTTCAACTTTTTTGCGGGCTTCCTGCGGCATTTTGGCTGATTTGATTTTCTTCTCGATCTCCTCAATATCAGCGCCTTCCTCACCCTCGCCCAATTCTTTCTGGATGGCTTTAACCTGTTCATTCAAATAGAAATCGCGCTGGTTTTTTTCCATCTGCCGCTTCACACGGCCGCGGATTTTCTTGTCCACATTAAGGATATCAACCTCACGCTCAAGCTGCTCGAAAAGGTTTTCAAGACGAGGCTTGATGTTGTCGAGGTCCAGAATGACCTGCTTGGCATCAAGCTTGAGAGGCAGATGCGCTGCGATCGTGTCAGCCAGGCGACCGGCATCGTCAATACTGGAAATTGACGTCAAGATTTCAGGCGGGATTTTTTTGTTTAGCTTGACGTAGTGGTCAAACTGCTGCATGACGGCGCGGCGCAAGGCTTCGGTTTCACTGCCCTTGTCGCCTACCACTGCAACCGCCGGCTCTACCGGGGTAATGTTGGCAGTGAAGTGCTGTTCGCCTTCTTCAATTTTATTCACCTTGGCACGCTGCTGGCCTTCAACCAGCACCTTGACAGTACCGTCGGGCAGCTTAAGAAGCTGCAAAATAGTGGCGATACAGCCCACTTCGAACATGTCCTCAACGGAAGGTTCGTCTTTAGCAGCGGTCTTCTGGGCGACCAGCATAATGCGCCGCTCTGCTTCCATGGCCGACTCAAGCGCCTTAATGCTCTTGGGTCGACCGACAAAAAGTGGAATCACCATATGCGGAAAGACGACCACATCCCGCAAGGGCAAAAGCGGCAAGTTCAAAGGGATCGAAGGAAGGAAAGTTTGTCCGGACATATAAAACCTTAAACCTTAAAAATAAGGCGAAATGCAGCGACCGTCTCCAGTCAGGCTAAAGAGTACTTACCAGACATGAGGAACAAGTGCCTTCTTTCAAGCACCCAGTTCTCTATCAGGGTTAGGCTTTTTTCGCAGTCTCGCGGTACACCAAGAGCGGCGGCTTGTTTTCTTCAATCGTGGACTCATCCACAACCACCTTGTCAACATTGCTGGTGGTGGGCAAATCAAACATGGTGTCAATTAGCGACTGCTCCAGGATTGAACGCAGCCCACGGGCTCCGGTTTTACGCGCAAGCGCCTTGCGGGCAATCGCCTTCAAGGCAGAAGGTCTGATTTCCAGATCCACTCCTTCCATGGCAAGCAATTTACTGAATTGCTTCACCACTGCATTCTTCGGTTCTGTGAGTATCTGTACCAAGGCGTCTTCGCTGAGTTCAGCCAAACTGGCAATCACTGGCATCCGTCCCACCAGTTCGGGAATCAGTCCGAACTTGATCAGGTCTTCTGGCTCGACGTCTTTAAACGCTTCGGTTAGGCTGCGTGCTTTCTTGCTTTTGACAGCCGCGCCAAAACCAATTCCTGACGCTTCGGTACGGTTTTCAATGACCTTTTCAAGGCCCGAAAAAGCACCGCCGCAGATAAACAGAATATTGGTCGTGTCAACCTGAAGAAAATCTTGATTCGGATGCTTGCGCCCACCCTGCGGGGGCACCGAAGCCATGGTTCCTTCCATCAGCTTGAGGAGCGCCTGCTGCACACCCTCACCCGATACATCCCGAGTAATGGAAGGGTTGTCGGACTTCCGGGAAATCTTATCGATTTCATCGATATAGACAATTCCCTGCTGAGCTCGATCTACTTCGTAATTACAGCTTTGCAGCAATTTCTGAATGATGTTTTCAACGTCCTCGCCCACATAACCGGCCTCGGTCAATGTTGTGGCATCTGCCATCACAAAAGGAACATTGAGGGTGCGCGCCAGGGTTTGCGCGAGCAAGGTTTTACCTGAACCGGTGGGGCCAATCAGCAAGATATTGCTCTTGGTCAACTCCACATCATCTTTTTTTGCCGACTCTTTATGGCGTAGACGCTTGTAGTGGTTATAGACAGCAACGGCCAAGGTGCGCTTGGCTGGTTCCTGACCGATAACGTAACCATCCAGGGTGGCCTTTATTTCGGCCGGTGTTGGCAGATCACTGCGCGCTTCGCTCACTTCGCTACCAGCTGGCAATTCGTCGCGGATGATCTCGTTGCACAGATCGATACACTCATCACAGACAAAGACAGAAGGACCAGCGATCAGTTTTTTCACTTCATGCTGACTCTTACCGCAGAACGAGCAGTACAAAGTCTTTTCGCTTGAGGAGCCTTTTTTATCGGCCATTGTGGGAAATACCTTTAACGTGACTTGATGAAACTATGCGCTTCACTATGATAACCAATAAAAAAACGGCGCTTCTGTAACAGAAAAACGCCGTTGTTGCAGAGCAAATTGAAGCTCTACAGCACAAATCAGGGACGTTTGGCGATAACCTGATCAACGACGCCATAGGCCTTGGCTTCGTCGGCAAACATGAAATAGTCGCGTTCGGTATCACGCTCGATCTTTTCAACCGTCTGCCCGGTGTTATGAGCCAGGATACGGTTGAGCTGTTCGCGCGTTTTCAGGATGTCCCGGGCATGAATTTCAATGTCCGAAGCCTGCCCCTGCGCGCCGCCTGATGGCTGGTGAATCATGACGCGCGAGTTGGGCAGAGAAAACCGTTTGCCCTTGGTGCCAGCTGCCAGCAAAAATGCCCCCATGCTGGCGGCCATGCCAACGCAGAGCGTGGAAACGTCGGGCTTGATGAACTGCATCGTGTCATAGATCGCCATGCCTGCCGTCACCGAGCCGCCGGGAGAATTGATATAAAAAGAAATATCCTTGTCGGGATTTTCGCTTTCCAGAAACAGCAACTGGGCCACCACCAGATTGGCGGTCTGGTCATTGACCGGGCCGACCAGGAAGATCACGCGCTCTTTCAATAGTCGCGAATAAATGTCATAGGAGCGTTCACCACGGCCGGACTGCTCGATCACCATTGGCACCATGCCCAGGCCCTGAATTTCCTGGCTGGCGGCTTGTGGGCTGCCGTAGCCGCCATAAATACTGTTTCGGACCATCATTTTTCTCCAGAGATGTGTGTACTGTACCCAAATGAATTGGGGCCTGTACCGCAAAGCACAAGCCCCAAGCGCAGCAAACGCCAGCGCTTCAGTTCTGTCCCATCAGCTCGTCAAAAGCGATCGCTTTTTCAGTCACTTTCGCTTTGCTCAGCACAAAGTCGGTCACATTGTTTTCAATGACAACGGCCTCGACTTCGGCCATGCGCTTGTTGTCGCCCAAGTACCAGCGCACCACTTCCTGCGGTTTTTCATAGCTGGCAGCCAGTTCTTCGATGTGCGCCTTGAGCTGCTCGGGTTTGGCTTGCAGTTCGTTGGCGCGGACCAGTTCGGCGACGACCAGGCCCAGGCGAACCCGCTTTTCAGCCTGCGGGCGGAAAATATCGTCCGGAATCGGCGCTTTTTCAGCGTCCTTGATGCCGCGCTGCTTCAGGTCGGCCCGTGCGCCTTCGACCAGGCGCTCAAGTTCAGCCTGCACGCTGGCATTGGGCAAATCAAGTTCGGCATTGGCAACCAGCGCATCCATCACAGCATTTTTATTGCGCGCCAGCACGCGGAATTTAACCTCGCGCTCCAGATTTTTCTTGATGTCGGCACGCAGGCCATCGACAGTAGCGTCGGCAATGCCCAGGGACTTGGCCAGTGCTTCGTTGACTTCAGGCAGGTGCGCTGCTTCTATTTTCTTGACGGTCACCAGAAAATCGGCTTCCTTGCCTGCGACATCCTTGCCGTGGTAATCGGCAGGAAAGCTGAGCGGAAACGTTTTGCTTTCACCGGTTTTCATGCCGCGCACGGCGTCTTCGAATTCTTTCAGCATCTGGCCGTCGCCCACCAGGAACTGAAAGTCCTCGGCCTTGCCGCCAGCGAATGGTTCACCGTCCATCTTGCCTTCGAAATCGATGGTGACGCGGTCGCCGTCCTGCGCCGACGCATCGGCAGGACGCTGGGCGAAGGTGCGGCGCTGCTTGCGCAGGATGTCCAGCGTCTTGTCGATGGCCGCATCGCTGACTTCAGCGGTGACTTTTTCAACTTCGGCATTGGACAGATCGGCAATCTTGACTTCGGGATAGACCTCGAAGATCGCATCGAAAGCCAGCTCGCCTTCAGGCGCGCCTTCTTTTTCGCTGATGCGCGGCTGGCCGGCAACGCGCAACTTGGCTTCATTGGCGGCAACGGCAAAGGCCTCGCCGACCTTGTCGTTCATGACTTCGTAATGCACCGAATAGGCATAACGCTGGCTCACCACGCTCATCGGGACCTTACCGGGGCGAAAACCGTCCATCTTGACAGTGCGGGCCAGGTGCTTCAGGCGCGTAGCGACTTCCGACTGGATGGTATTGAGGGGCAGCGTCAGCGTCATTTTGCGCTCGAGCTTTTCAAGGTTTTCGACAGTCACGGCCATGATGGTTTCCTAATATCAAATATGTTCAAAACAGGGCTTTCACCTGACTGGCCGCTGTAAAGCAGCTGCACCTGATGGCTTGAGGGCACAACTGCCTCAGCAAAGCCTCAGGGGTGGTGCGCGGGGCGGGACTCGAACCCGCACAGTATTGCTACCGTCAGGACCTAAACCTGGTGCGTCTACCAATTTCGCCACCCGCGCTCCTGAAAAAGACAGCGGGAACCTGGAAACACGCTCCAAATTCCCGCCTGAAATCGGTCAACTTTCTATTTTAGCCTGTATCGCAAGCCACTTTTGGCAGATGGCTGCCGGGAGTGGATTCATACCGGAACCGCGGCCACGCCGTGCCGCGGTTTTTCGCGCTTGACCCGGAACCAGGCGGCATACATGGCTGGCAGGGCGAGCAGGGTCAGCACGGTGGCCACGATCAGCCCGCCCATGATGGCCACGGCCATCGGCCCCCAGAAGACGCTGCGCGAAAGCGGAATCATGGCAAGGACGGCTGCGGCCGCCGTCAACACGATGGGCCGTAACCGGCGCACCGCGGACTCGACAATCGCCTCCCATGCCGGCACGCCCCTGGCCCGGTCCTGCTCGATCTGGTCAATCAGGATGACGGAATTGCGCTGGATCATGCCCATGAGCGCAATCACGCCGAGCAGCGCCACGAATCCGAACGGGCGGCCCAGCAGGAGCAACGCGCCCGCCACGCCGGCGATGCCGAGCGGGCCGGTCAGAAACACCAGCATGGCGCGGCTGAAGCTGTGCAGCTGCAGCATCAGCAGCGTGAACGTCAGGAACAGCATGATGGGAACGCCCGCCACGATGGAGGCCGAGCCCTTGCTGCTTTCCTCGACCGCGCCGGCGACGTCGATGCGGTAGCCTGTCAGGCCGGCGGCGTGCCAGCGGGCTTGCAACTCTTTCAGTCGAGGCAGCAGTTGCTGGCTGACGGTCGCGCCCTGCAGGCCTTCGGCAATGTCGCCTTGCACCGTGATGGCGTAGTCGCGGTTTTCACGCCACATCACGCCCGGCTCCCAGGCAAACACTGGCTTGGCGATTTGCGTCAGGGGAATCACCTGGCCCGAGGCGGTCGGCACATAGGCATTGCCGATATCGGTGATGGCGTTGCGTTCCGCGAGCGGCTGGCGCAGCACGATGTCGATCAGCTTGTCGCCCTCGCGGAACTGGCCCACGGGCGAGCCGCTGAGCAAGGTGCGGCCCGCCTGGGCAATCGACTGGCTGGTCACGCCCAGCGCGCGCGCCTTGGTCTGGTCAACCTCCAGGCGCATGACCTTGACCGATTCATTCCAGTTGTCGTTGACGCCGCGCATGCTGGGGTTTTCGCGCATCACCGCCTTGACCTCGTCGGCCCGCTCGCGCAGCACCAGCGGGTCGATGCCGACCACCCGGAACTGCACCGGATAAGGCACCGGCGGCCCGTTCGGCAGCAGCTTGATGCGCCCGCGCACCTCCGGAAACTCGGTCGCCAGCAGCGCCGGCAGCTTGATGCGCAGCGATTCGCGCACCTTGAGGTCTCTGGGCAGCACGATCATCTGCGACACATTGGTCTGCGGAAAAACCTGGTCCAGCGGCAGGTAAAAGCGCGGCACGCCCGAGCCCAGCCAGGTGCTGACCGACGCCACGCCCTCCTCCTGCATCAGCCGCTGCTCGACCCTGTTGGCCGTCGCCTCATTGGCGGCAAACGACGTGCCCTCGGGAAACCAGATGTCCACCATGATTTCAGGCCGGCTGGAGTCCGGGAAGAACTGCTGCTGCACCCGGCCCATGCCCACGATGCCGAGCGCAAAAATCAGCACCGTGGCGCCAATCGTGAGCCAGCGGTGCGCCACGCACCAGTCCACGGTGCGGCGAAAGGTGTTGTAGAACGGCGTGTCGAACATCTCGTGCGGTCTGTCCTGGCCCGCCTGCACCTGGCTGACATGCGGCGGTGATTGACTTTGAGTTGCCCCCACGCTGGCCACTGCATTGGCTGTGCTGCCCTCCAAAGGGGCCGTCGCCGCCTTGGGGCGGCCCGGCGGCGGCTTGAGCAGCAGCGTGCCCAGGTAAGGCACGAAGTACACCGAGACGATCCAGCTGAGCACAAGGGCGATCACCGTGACCGCAAAAATCGCATAGGTGTACTCGCCGGTGACCGATCTGGCCAGGCCGATCGGCAAGAAGCCGGCCGCGGTGATCAGGGTGCCGGTCAGCATCGGCATGGCGGTGATCTCGTAGGCGAACGTGGCAGCCCGCACCTTGTCGTAGCCTTCTTCCATCTTGCGCACCATCATCTCGACGGCGATGATCGCATCGTCGACCAGCAGCCCCAGCGCGATGATGAGCGAGCCCAGGGATATCTTGTGCAGGCCGATATTGAGGTACCACATGGCCAGAAAAGTCAGGCTCAGCACCAGCGGAATGGTGATGCCCACGACCAGCCCGGGCCGGATGTCCACGTAGTAACGCCTCCAGAGGGGCAACTGCCCAGGCCCCGGGTGCGGGCGCTTGTGCAGCCCCAGGCTGATGAAACTCACCGCCAGCACGATCAGCACCGCCTCGATCAGCACGCCGACGAACTCATTGACCGAACTGGCAACCGCCTTGGGCTGGTTCTGCATGGCGACCAGCTTCACGCCGGCCGGCAGCGTGCGAGAAAACCGGGTCGAGAGCTTTTCCAGCGCCTTGCCCAGCGCGATGATGTCGCCGCCCTTGGTCATGGCAACGCCGAGCGCGATCACTTCCTTGCCCTGGTGGTGCACCTTGACCACCGGCGGGTCGGCATAGCCGCGCTTGATCTCGGCAATGTCGCCCAGGCGGAGCTGGCTGCCCGAGCTGCCCCGGATCGGCATGGCCCGCAGCTGCTCGATGGCCTCGAACTGGCCTGCCACGCGCACCTGCACCACATCCGTCGGTGACTGGAGCGCGCCGGCGGACTCGACCGCGTTTTGCTGCCCCAACTGCGCCAGCACCTGGTTCAGGTCCAACCCGAGCTTGGCCAGGCGCTGCTGCGAGACTTCAATGAAGATTTTTTCGTCCTGCGCGCCGAACAATTCCACCTTGCTGACATCGGGCACGCGCAGCAGCTGCTGGCGCACGTCATCGGCAAAAGTCTTCAGCTCGGCATAGTTGAAGCCGTCGGATTCGAGCGCATAGATCACGCCATAGACATCGCCGAAATCGTCATTGAAAAACGGCCCCTGCACGCCGGCCGGCAAGGTGCCGCGCATGTCGCCGATTTTCTTGCGCACCGAATACCAGACATTGGGCACCTCGTTCGCCCTGGACGAGTCCTTGATCTGGAAGATGATCTGCGACTCGCCAGGCTTGGAATAGCTGCGGATCCGGTCGGCGTAAGGCGCTTCCTGCAGCGTGCGCTCCAGCTTGTCGGTGACCTGCTCGGCCACCTGCTGCGCCGTGGCGCCCGGCCAGTAGGTGCGCACCACCATGGCGCGAAAGGTGAACGGCGGATCCTCGTCCTGGCCCAGCTGAAAGTAGGCCGAAAAGCCCAGCACCATCAGCACCACAAGCAGGTAGCGGGTCAGCGCCGGGTGCTCCAGCGCCCAGCGCGACAGGTTGAAGCGCTCCGAAGGCATTTCGACGGGGCCCCCGGCGGTGTCGTGAGTCGTTGGCCTCATGCGGCGCTCACTTCGCACCGGCGGCTGACGCAGCAGGCGCCGCACCCACCGGCGTTGCTATCACAATAGGAGCTGCCTGCGCAGGCGCCACCTGCGCTACAGGCACTTTTGACTGATAAATCGTTACTTTCTGGCCGGGCGAGAGCACATGCACCCCGGCGCTGACCACCTGCATTCCCGGCTGCAGGCCCGAGGCCACCACCACGTCATTGCCGTCGGCAGCGGCCACCTGGATGGCCTGCGGCCTGACCGTCATGCTGGGCGTGTCGAGCACCCACACCGTGGTGGCCTGCCCCTGCTGGCGCAGGGCGCTGGTGGGCAGCTTGATGACCGCGGCGCTCATGGCCGTGCCGGCATCGGGAACAACGGACACGGTCGCGCCCAGCGGCGGGGGCGACTTGGCATCGATCGACGCCTTGACCGGATAGGTGCGCGTGACCGGATCGCTGCTGGCAGCCACCTCCCGGACCCTGCCAGGCAGGGTGACGCTCTGCGCCCAGGCCCGGATGCTGACCGGCGCGCCGACTTTCATCGCGGCCACCTTGTCTTCCGGCACCGAAAAGACCACATCGCGCACGCCGTCGGCGGCAATCCGCACCACCGGCGCGCCAGCGGCCACGACCTGCCCCGTCTCGACATCGACGGCGGTCACGACGCCGGACACATCGGCGGTCAGCATGGCGTACCCGGCCTGGTTGCCCTGCACGGCCGACTGCGACCGGGCCTGCTCCAGCTGCGCTTGCGCCGCTTTCAAGGCCGCTTCACGCCGCTCCAGCTCCGCGCCACTGATGAAATTCTGGTCCTTGAGCGCCTGGTAGCGCTTGAAGTCGGCCGCGGCCAGGTCGCGGCTGGTGGCGGCGGCGGCCACTTGGGCGCGGCCGGCCTCGGCGGCCAGCCGGTAGTCCTGCGGGTCGAGCTGCGCCAGCACCTGCCCGGCCTGGACATGCTGGCCCACTTCGGCCTGTCGCTTGATGAGCTTGCCGCCGACCCGAAAACCCAGCCGGGACTCCACCTTCGCCCGCACCTCGCCGGCGTATTCGTGGCTGGGCGAATAGGCGCTGGTGCCCACCGTCATGACCTTCACGGCACGCACCGGCTCCTCTGGCGGCGTGGGGCGGGAGCAGGCAGCCAGCAAGAGGGCAACGCCTGCCAGGGACACAACGGGGTTTTTCATGATGAACCGGGTGAAAAGATTCGGAGGAATCCGGGTAAGGAAGCCGGGCGGGAAGATCGGACAGAAGCCGGCAAGCCGCAGGCAGGTTATTACTGACTGCCTGGTTAGTAATTTAGGAGAAATGCAAATTGTTGTCAAGCGACAATCCACCCATGAATCCAGGCCCCCTACCGCTTGCGCAAGGCGTGAGCCATTATGAGAATTTTCCGGTGGCGTCGATTCTGTGCCCGCCGCGGCTGCGTCCGGCCATCGTCGCGATTTATGGATTCGCCCGCACAGCCGACGATATCGCCGACGAAGGCAGCGCTTCGGCCCAGACCCGGCTGGACGATCTTGCGGCCTACCGCGCCGACTTGGTGGCCACGGCCAGCGGCCAGCCGGCTTCAGAACGCTGGCCTGGCGTGTTTGGGCAGCTCGGCCCCATCATCAGGCAATTTTCATTGCCCGTTCACCTGCTGGCCGACCTGCTGAGCGCTTTCGAGCAGGATGTGGTCAAGCAGCGCTATGCCAGCGAGGACGAACTGCTTGACTACTGCCGCCGCTCGGCCAACCCTGTGGGCCGGCTGCTGCTGCATCTCTACGGCGTCAACGATGCGCAGTCGCTTGCCCAAAGCGACTGCATCTGCAGCGCATTGCAGCTGATCAACTTCTGGCAGGACCTGAGCGTCGATATTCCACGCGGCCGCATTTACCTGCCCGCCGATGCGTGGCGACGCCATGGCGTGGACGAAGCGCAGCTGCTGGCCCTGCAGGGCAACCCGAATACTATTGATTTGATAGCAGACTGTGTCCGCTCAGCAAGCGCCACCATGCTAAAAGGCGCGCCACTGGTGAAAAAGGTGCCGGGACGCGGCGGCTGGGAACTGCGGCTGGTGGTGCAGGGCGGCCTGCGCATTCTGGACAAGATCGAGGCGCTGAACTTCAACACCCTGCAGCAGCGGCCCAAGCTCGCGGCAGGCGATGTGGTGGTGATGGGCTGGCGGGCGCTGCGGATGTGAGGTGGCCCCCACGCTGGCCACTGCGTGTGCTGCGCTGCCCCCCGACGGGGCCGCCCCGCCTGCGGCCCGGCTGAGTCGGTTCCGCGGCCGGAACTTGCACGGGAACAGGCACGGACGTGTGGCCGTTTCGGTCCGTTCAGGCGTGGCACAGCATCGGGGCGTAGCGCCCGATGGCCACTGCGCATGCGGCGCTGCCGTTGTTGCCCCTCCGATGCTCTGTGCTTGCCTCGGATTGCCGCGCTGCGCCCACCTGAAACTCGTTTTCTCACGTGCAACAATCTGCCGCATGACGCCCGAGAACTATGTCCAAGAAAAAGCCGCGGCCTCTGGCAGCAGCTTTTATTACGCCTTCTTGTTTCTGCCCAAGGAGCGCCGCGCCGCCATCACCGCGTTTTATGCCTTTTGCCGGGAAATCGACGATGTGGTCGATGAAGTGACCGACCCGGGCGTGGCCCATACCAAGCTGGGCTGGTGGCAAGGGGAAGTCGCCAAATCGTTTGCCGGCCACCCGACGCACCCGGTGATGCAGGCCCTGATGCCGATGACCGCCCGCTACGGCATCGAGGCGCGGCATCTGCAGGCGGTGATCGAAGGCTGCCAGATGGATCTGACGCAAAACCGTTATCTCGATTTTCCCGCCCTGACGCGCTACTGCCATCTGGTGGCCGGCATCGTCGGCGAAGTGGCGGCGCGCATTTTCGGCCAGACCGACCCGGCCACCACGGCTTTCGCCCACAAGCTGGGCCTGGCTTTCCAGCTGACCAACATCATCCGCGACGTGGGCGAAGACGCGATGCGGGGCCGCATCTACCTGCCGGTCAATGAGCTGCAGCAGTTCGACGTCAAAGCGCATGAGGTCCTCAAGCGCCAGTATTCGGATCGCTTCACCGCGCTGATGAAATTCCAGACCGAGCGCGCCCTGGCGGTGTACGACGAAGCGCTGGCGCTGCTGCCCCCGGCGGACCGCCATGCCCAGAAGCCGGGCCTGATGATGGCCAGCATCTACCGCACCCTGCTGCGCGAGATTGCCGCCGACAACTACCAGGTGCTGCACCAGCGCGTCAGCCTGACGCCGCTGCGCAAGTTCTGGCTGGCCTGGAAGACGCAGGCTTTGGGCAAAGTCCAGTGACCCCCATGCTTGCCGCTTCGTGTAGTGCGCCGCCCGCTCCAAGCAAGGCTCAGCCACCCCAGCACGCACTCTACGCAACATCATGAAGGTAGCCGTCATTGGCGCGGGCTGGGCCGGCTGCGCGGCGGCGGTCGAGGCAACTCGGCTGGGCCACGAGGTCACGCTGTTCGAGGCTTCGCGCATCGCCGGCGGCCGTGCCCGCCGCGTCATGGCCACCGTCGCCGGACGGCCGGTAGCGCTGGACAACGGCCAGCACATCCTGATCGGCGCTTACTCCGCAACGCTGGGGCTGATGCGCGAGCTGGGCATCGAGGAAGCGGCTAGCCTGCTGCGGCTGCCGCTGACGATGCAGTTCCCCGACGGCAGCGGCCTGCGGCTTCCCGACTGGCCGGCGCCGCTGGACGCGTTGGGCGGCATTCTGGCAGCGCGCGGCTGGCCCTGGCGCGACAAGGCTTCGCTGCTGAAGGTGGCGCTGGGCTGGCGGCTGCGCGGCTTTGCCTGTGGGCCGGCGCAGTCGGTCAGCGACCTGTGCCAGGGCCTGGCCCCGGGCGCCATGGCATCGCTGATCGAGCCGCTGTGCGTCTCGGCGCTGAACACGCCGCCCGCGCGGGCCAGCGGACAGGTATTTCTGCGTGTCATGCGCGATGCCCTGTTTGCCCAAAGCGGCGGATCGAACCTGCTTTTGCCCCGGGTCGACCTGGGCGCCCTGCTGCCCGATGCCGCCTTGGCATGGCTGGCGGCGCGGGGTGCGGTTCAACGCCTGGGCGTTCGGGTGCAGGCGATTGCGCCGCAAAGATCGGGCTGGCTGGTCGGCGCCGAAGCCTTCGACCGGATCATCCTGGCCTGCCCGCCCGGCGAAGCCGCACGCCTGGCAGACAGCACCGGCGCGGCCGGGAATGAGCAGCTTGCCTGGAGCCGGCTGGCGCGCGGCCTGCAGCATGAAGCCCTGACGACCGTCTACCTGCATGCCGGCCAGGCCGGTTTGCGCCAGCCCATGCTGGCCTTGCGCGCCAGTCCGGCTGAGCCGGCCCAATTTGTATTCGACCGCGCCCAGCTCGGCGGCCCGGCCGGCCTGCTGGCGTTCGTCATCAGCGCCAGCACGGGCGACAGCGCCACGCTGACCCGGCAGGTACGCGCGCAGGCCGGGCGGCAGCTGGGCCTGGCCGGCTTGCAGCCGGTGCAAACCATTGTTGAAAAACGCGCCACCTTTGCCTGCACGCCGGGCTTGCAACGTCCTCCGGTTCAGGTGGTTCCCGGCCTGCTGGCATGCGGCGATTACATTGCCGGGCCGTATCCGGCAACGCTGGAAGGCGCTGTCTGTTCCGGACTGGAGGCAGCAAGAGGCCTGTCCTAGCGCGCTTTTTACCCCGCACATCAATTTTGCGCATCAAATATGCCTTCATCGCAATCAGGCAGTGCGCAAGCAGCTACTAATTAAGTAGCAATCAGTCCCTTGCCAGAACGCAGCCAGTGCAAGCCCGAGGGGTGACAACCTGAAACGGTCCCGAAAAATTCAATGGCGGCTTAAGCTACTTAATTAATAGCTAACTGCGCAGTCCGTGTCTGCGGATCAGGCACTTTTTGCCATGAATCTGACCCGCTGGAACGCCGGACGCGCCAAGCACCGGCCCAGCCATTGGCCGACCTGCGGGCACTGGCCCATCAGTTCGCTGGCACTTTGCACCCAGGCCAGCACCGAGGCCACGCAAATATCCGCCACGGTGAACCGCCCTCCCGCCAGGTAAGGGGAGTCGTGCAGATGCTGCTCCAGCACGCGCAGGGGCGCCAGCAGCCGGCGCTGGGCTTCATCGGCCAGCTGGGGTTTGCGCCGTTCAGCCGGCATGAGCACGCCATGCATCAAAAAGGCCAGTGCGTCTTTTTCGCATTCGGTCACCGCCCAAAAGCTCCAGCGCAAAATGTCGGCCTGCTCGGCGTGGCTCTGCGCGGCCAGCATCGGCTGAGTGCCGGAGCTACCGGGATTACCGGATTTGAACCGCTCGGCCAGGTAAAGCGCGCAGGCCATCGACTCCCAGACCCGCACGCCGTCGTCGTCCACCACGGGAATATGGCCATTGGGGTTGATCGCCAGAAACGCTGGCGTCCGGGTCGCGCCACCCAGGTAGGGGACGGGAATATGCTGGTACGCCAGTCCGAGTTCCTCGGCCACCCAGAGCGGGCGCGCCGCGCGCGAGGCGGCAGTGCCATAGATCTTGAGCGTCATCGCACCGCGCCGCAAGGAAACAGGTCGCACAGTTCGGTCAGCGTCGCCACCGTCAGATGGGGCTGGGCGGGGTGCGTCCACAGCTGGTCGGTGCGGTTGACCCAGACGGCCTGCATGCCGCAGTCCAGCGCGGCCAGCACATCGAGCGCGGCATCGTCGCCGACATGCAGCACCTCATGGGGCTGGACGCCCGCCGCCAGCGCCGCGGCCTGAAAAATGCGCCGGTCCGGCTTGCCGACGCCGAACACCCGGGCGCTGATGCTGGCCGTGAAATAAGAAGCGATGCCGATGCGGTGGAGATCGGCGTTGCCGTTGGACAGCGCCACCAGCGGCAGGCGGCTGGACAAGAACGCCAGCGCATCCAGCGCATCGCCGAACAGCGCCACCTGGTTGCGCGCGGCGAAAAAAACGTCGAACGCGGGCTCTGCAAGCAGCGGATCGTCGCCGCAGCGCATCAGCGCCGAGCGG
Organism: Polaromonas sp.; assembly: GCA_028292745.1. Lineage (GTDB taxonomy): Bacteria > Pseudomonadota > Gammaproteobacteria > Burkholderiales > Burkholderiaceae_C > Polaromonas. The sequence goes on from JAQGLT010000052.1 coordinate 16,242, forward strand.
ATCGCCGCCAGCCGAAGCGCGCTCAGGTCGTGCCTGAGTTCGGCGTGGGCCTGGTTGACCTGCTCGCGGATTTCATGCCGCGCCGCGGGCTGGGCCAGCAGCGCGGCCGTCGCTGGCGCATGCTGGGCCAGCCAGTCGTTGAGCGATTTTTCAGCCCGCTCGATGGTCGGCCAGACCGGCCACAGCGTGTCGTCCAGGTCCAGGGTCACGGCTTTGATAAGGGTCAGGTCAAGCATGGGAAATGGGGGGTTAAGCGAGAATACCGCATGTCTTTTGCACCCGAGCCTTCCTTTGCCCACGGCGCCGCCCCCAAGGCCGCGTCCACCACCGCCATCTTGCTGTGCAACCTGGGCACGCCCGATGCGCCCACCGCCCCCGCGCTGCGCCGCTACCTGGGCGAATTCCTGAGCGATGCGCGGGTGGTCGAAATCCCCAAGGCCCTCTGGTGGCTGATCCTGCACGGGGTGATCCTGCGGACCCGCCCCAAAAAATCGGCGGCCAAATACGCCAGTGTCTGGGGCCCCGAAGGCTCGCCGCTGAAGGTGTGGACGCAAAAGCAGGCCGTCATGCTGCGCGGCTACCTGGGCCAGCGGGGACACCCGGTCGAGGTGCGCTACGCCATGCGCTACGGCAACCCGTCGATTGCCTCGCAGCTGGACCAGCTCAAGGCCGACGGCGTGACCCGCATCCTCATCCTGCCGGCCTATCCGCAGTACAGCGGCACCACGACGGCCAGCGTGTTCGACGCGGTCTACAGCTGGGCGGCCAGGGTGCGCCGGATTCCCGAGTTCCGTTTTATCAACCACTACCACGACGATTCGGGCTATATCGCCGCGCTGGCCGACAGCATCCGGCGGCACTGGCAACTGGGCGGCCAGGCCGAACTGCTGGTGATGAGCTTTCACGGCGTGCCCGAACGCACCTTGATGCTGGGCGATCCCTACCATTGCGAATGCCAGAAAACGGCGCGGCTGCTGGCGGAACAGCTCGGCCTGCCCATGGACCGCTACCGTGTCACTTTCCAGTCCCGCTTCGGCAAGGCCAAATGGCTGGAGCCCTACACCGAGCCGACGCTGATCAAGCTGGCGCAGTCGGGCGTGAAAAGCGTGGATGTGGTCTGCCCCGGCTTTACCAGCGACTGCCTGGAAACGCTGGAAGAAATTTCGATGGAAGCGCGCCATGCCTTTATTCAGGCCGGGGGCAAGGCTTTCAACTACATCGAATGCCTGAACGACAGCCCGCAGTGGCTGGCAGCCTTGAGCGACCTGGGCATTCGGCACATGGGCGGCTGGAACACCACGGCGCCCGAGGCCGATCAGACGCTTGCGGATTCACGGACGCGGGCCAAGGCGCTGGGCGCGGCGCAATGATGTTTGACTGACTTTCAGCGGTTTCGGCCGGGCAGCGGCTATGGCCTGGCAGCGTTAGCGCTACTGAATCTATAGCTGATTGCACAAGCACTGCTTGCGTTGCAGCCCGTTTTGATCAAAAACCGCGCCATTTCCTGGCTTCCCCGGTAGTTCTCCTTCCCCGCTGGGGAAGGAGCCAAGCGGGGCCACGGGCGACCCAGGTGCGTGGCTGTTGCCAATCAGAGCGACTTCGCTCTAAAACGGGATCAGCGCACCAGGCAGGGGCCCTTTGGATCGAATTTCCAGCCCGGCACCAGGTATTGCATTGCCGCCGCATCGTCGCGCGCGCCCAGGCCGTGCGCCTTGTACAGCTGATGGGCCTTTTCGACTTCGGCCATATCCAGCTCGACGCCCAGGCCGGGTTTTTTCGGCACCTCGACAAAGCCGCCCTTGATCTGCAGCGGCTCCTTGGTGAGGCGCTGGCCGTCCTGCCAGATCCAGTGCGTGTCGATCGCGGTGACCCGGCCGGGCGCGGCCGCGCCGACATGGGTGAACATGGCCAGCGACACATCGAAATGGTTGTTGGAATGCGAACCCCAGGTCAGGCCCCAGTCGCGGCAGGTCTGCGCCACCCGCACCGAGCCGGCCATGGTCCAGAAATGCGGGTCGGCCAGTGGAATGTCCACTGACTGCAGGCTCAGCGCATGCGTCAGCTGGCGCCAGTCGGTGGCAATCATATTGGTGGCCGTCGGCAGGCCGGTGGCGCGGCGGAACTCGGCCATCACCTCACGGCCGGAAAAGCCGTCTTCGGCGCCGCAGGGGTCTTCGGCGTAAGCCACCACGTCGCGCGCGTCGCGCATCAGACGTATCGCATCCTTGAGCAGCCAGCCGCCGTTCGGGTCCAGGGTGACCCGGGCCGCAGGAAACCGCTCGTGAATGGCCGTGACAGCGGCCATCTCGTCCTCGCCGCGCAGCACGCCGCCCTTGAGCTTGAAATCGTTGAAGCCATACCGCTCGTAGGCCGCTTCGGCCAGCTTCACCACGGCGTCGGGCGTCAAGGCTACTTCGTGGCGCAGCCTTGACCAGGCATCGACGCCCGCCGGATCGGTGGTGTAGGGCAGGTCGGTCTTGGTCCGGTCGCCGATGAAAAACAGGTAGCCCAGCATTTCGACCTTGTCGCGCTGCTGGCCCTCGCCCAGCAGCGCGGCGACGGGCACGTCCAGATGCTGACCCAGCAGGTCAAGCAGCGCCGACTCCAGGGCGGTCACGGCATGAATGGCAATGCGCAGATCAAAGGTCTGCAGCCCACGGCCGCCAACATCTCGGTCGGCGAACAATTCGCGCGCCTGTTGCAAAAGCCCCAGATGGTTGCCGATCGGCTGCCCGATGAGGAGACCGCGCGCGTCCTCCAGGGTCTGGCGAATCTTTTCACCGCCCGGCACCTCGCCCACGCCCGTATGGCCTGAACTGTCGGTCAGGATCACAATGTTGCGGGTAAAAAACGGTCCATGCGCACCGCTGAGGTTCAGCAGCATGCTGTCGCGGCCCGCGACGGGAATAACCTGGAGACCAGTGACGAGCGGAGTTGACATGGTGGGCGTGCGTAATGGAGAAAACGGATTGAATTCAGCATGCGTGTGAGACGCAGCTTCGGATTGTTAACGTTAACATTTTAATGTCAACAAGAAAACGTGTTCAAAACCGGATGGGTGAGAGCATGCATAACTCAAAAACTATACCGCCTGGCGCAAGGACAGGCCGCAGGCAGCCAACAGCCGGTGCCTGTCGGGCGGTATTGAGCGCGCTTGCGCATTTTCCTGGCGCTATTGTTAACGCCAGCCATCCTGTCTTGCGGCCTGCGACGCGCCGTTTACGCCTTGAACTTCAGCAGGTGAACCATCAATCGGGAGGTGGTCAGGTCGAAGTCGATAAAATTGCTCAGACTCGGGCCGGAAAGCCAGGAAGCCTCCCAGCGGTTGTCCTTGAGGGTTTTCTGCCACGATTCGTGCCCGGTAGCAGCCTTGACAGCGTCAACCATGGTTGCCAAACGTGCGTTGGATACGCCCTGTCCGGAAAATACGCCGCGCCAGTTAGCAATGTCCACATCCATGCCTTGTTCGCGTATCGAAGGGATGCCGAAAATCGAACGCTTCGATGACACGCCGATGGCGCGCAGCTTGCCGGTCGCCAGATGTTCACTGAATTCGCTGTAGCCTGAAACGCCCGCAACCACTTTTTCTGCAAGCACTGCTTGCACCACCTCGGCGCCTCCGGCAAAAGGCACATATACCAGTTCTTCGGGCTTGCTGCGTGCGCCGCGCGTTATCATCCCTGAAAAAACATGGTCCACGCCGCCAGCCGAGCCACCCGCGATCTGCGCCTCTTTTTGGTTGCTGCGAATGCGTTCGGCCAGGTCATTGATGTTGCGGATCGGAGAGTTCGCCGCGACCACGACCACCAGGTAATCACTGGTTAATCGCGCGACTGGCCGGATGGCGGTCATGTCCACCGCAGGCTTGTGAAGCGCCACCGCGCCGACCATCACTGTGCCGCCTATCAGCAGCACATTGGGATCATTACTGTATTTCTCGGCATAGTGAACCAAGCCGATGGTGCCTCCCTTGCCGCCCTTGTTTTCATACTCGATTTCCTCGGCAGCACCGGCGCCGACCAGCGCGGCACCCAGCGCACGGCCGGTCTGGTCCCAGCCGCCGCCAGCATTGGCTGGAATCACAATTCTCAGTTTTCGGGCCAGAAAGATTGATTTGGAGCGAACGACCGGCGCAGGCTGAACCGATTTTTGCGCAAACGCTGGCAGTGCCAAGCCAACCAAAGCGACTGCACCTGTTCCACCAAGAAGACTTCGGCGTTTAAGGGAATTCATGATTTCCTTTTAAAGTGTATTTAAATGATAAATTTGCTGCAAATAAAAATTCTCATACATAAGAAACACTTTCTAACCAACTATTCTTTTCTCTTGCGTAAGGACCTGGCCAGGCGCGGCAGCACCAGCACGCCAATCACCACCAAAATCAGAATCAGCGACACCGGGCGCTGCACGAACACCATGGCGCTGCCCTCTCCAATCGACATGGCGTTGCGCAACTGGGCTTCTGCCAGCGGGCCGAGAATCATGCCGACCACCACGGGCGCGGTTGGAAAGTCGAACCGGCGCATCAGCACGCCCAGCACGCCGATCCCGTACAGCAAGAACAGATCGAACGCGCTTTGCCGCATGCCATACACGCCCACCGTTG
>JAQGLT010000148.1 GCA_028292745.1 Polaromonas sp.
TGGTACGCGTCCTGCTTGGTGAACAGCTCGATCTGGGCGATCGTCTGGTTGGCAAAGCTCGACGACATAACGAAGCTCGGGTGGCCGGTGCCGCAGCCCAGGTTCACCAGCCGGCCCTTGGCCAGCAGGATGATGCGCTTGCCGTCCGGGAAGATCACATGGTCCACCTGCGGCTTGATCTCTTCCCAGGTGCATTTTTCCAGCGACGCCACGTCGATTTCGTTGTCGAAGTGGCCGATGTTGCAGACGATGGCCTGGTCTTTCATCTTGGCCATGTGGTCGTAGGTGATGACGTTCTTGTTGCCGGTGGCCGAGACGAAAATGTCGCACTTGTCGGCGGCGTAGTCCATCGTCACGACCTTGTAGCCCTCCATCGCGGCCTGCAGGGCGTTGATCGGGTCGATCTCGGTGACCCACACCTGCGCGCTCAGGGCGCGCAGGGCCTGGGCCGAGCCCTTGCCCACGTCGCCGTAGCCGGCCACGCAGGCGACCTTGCCGGCGATCATCACGTCGGTGGCGCGCTTGATGGCGTCGACCAGCGACTCGCGGCAGCCGTACAGGTTGTCGAACTTGCTCTTGGTGACCGAGTCGTTCACGTTGATGGCGCGCAGGGCCAGCGTGCCCCGGGCCGCCATTTCGTTCAGGCGCAGCACGCCGGTGGTGGTTTCTTCCGTCACTCCGACGATGTTTTTCAGGCGGCGGCTGTACCAGGTGCCGTCTTGCGCCAGCTTGGCCTTGATGGCGTTGAACAGGCAGGTTTCCTCCTCGCTGCCCGGCTTGGAAATCAGGCTGGCATCGGTTTCGGCCTGGGTGCCCAGGTGCATCAGGAGCGTCGCGTCGCCGCCGTCGTCCAGGATCATGTTCGGGCCTTCCTCGGGCGTGCCCCTGGCGCCGGCGAACTCAAAAATGCGGTGGGTGTAGTCCCAGTAATCGGCCAGGGTTTCGCCCTTGATGGCGAACACCGGCGTGCCGGCGGCGGCAATCGCGGCGGCGGCATGGTCCTGCGTCGAGAAGATGTTGCACGAGGCCCAGCGCACTTCGGCGCCCAGCGCCTGCAGCGTTTCGATCAGCACGCCGGTCTGGATCGTCATGTGCAGCGAGCCGGTGATGCGCGCCCCTTTGAGCGGCTGGGCGGCGGCGAATTCCTCGCGGATGGCCATCAGGCCGGGCATCTCGGTTTCGGCGATCCTCAGTTCCTTGCGGCCCCAGGCGGCAAGCGACAGGTCGGCAATGATGTGGTCGGGTTTCTGGACGGGTTTCAAGACTGCGTTCATGGGAGCAACTCCAAAAATCATGGATCAGACGGGCAATATCGCCACGGACTTGCGCTGATGAATTCGGGGGGATTGTGTTCACTCACCCAGCTTCAAAGCACATGCGGGTGAGCGTGGTTGCAGATCGAAAGTCCTGAGCCTGGTCCACATGCCGTGGGTTGCAACGCTCCTCAGGAGAGGGGCTATTGTAGCCAAACTGTCCAAAAGCGGCTTTCAGCGGCCTGCTCTGCCCCGGTTTGCGCAACAACCCGCATGCGAGAATTTGCCGATGCACCCCCTCACCGCCTGGCCACCAGATGCCCGCCGCCGCATCACCGGCGTCTTCACCGACATCGACGACACCCTGACCACCGAAGGCGCCATCACGCCGGAGGCGCTGGCCGCGCTGGCCGCGCTGAAGGCCGCCGGCCTGCGGCTCATCGCCATCACTGGCCGGCCGGTCGGCTGGAGCGAGCCGTTCGCGCTGGCCTGGCCGGTCGATGCCATCGTGGCCGAAAACGGCGCGGTCGCGCTCATTCCAAGATTTTCAAGCCAAAAAGGCCCGCAGCGCAAGCACAGCCTGCATGGGCCGCTATCAAAACTATACCAGCAGGACGCGCCCACCCGCGCCGCCAACTTCGCCCGGATGCAGGCGGTGCTGGCGCGCATCGAGCGCGAGGTGCCGGGCGCCCGCCGCAGCGCCGATTCGCCAGGCCGGGAAACCGACATCGCGATCGACCACAGCGAATTCACGCAGCTGCGCCCGGCGCAGATCGCCGCCGTCGTGGCGCTCATGGCCAGCGAAGGCATGCATGCCACCGTCAGCAGCATCCACATCAACGGCTGGTACGGCGCGCACAACAAGCTGGTGGGCGCCCGATGGATCGCTGGCGAACTACTCGGCCGCGACCTGGATGCCGAGAGGGACCGCTGGGCGTACGTGGGCGACTCGACCAATGACCAGTTGATGTTCCAGGCCTTCGCCAACAGCGTGGGCGTGGCCAACATCGCGCGCTTCGTGCCGCAGCTGGCGCATTTGCCCCGCTACATCACCCCGAGCGAACGCGGCGCCGGCTTTGCCGAGGTGGCGGCGGCAATCCTGGCGGTGCGCGGCGGTTAGGCGCCTGGGCGGCAGAAAGCGCGCAGGGCTTCGCTGCATGTTCCTGGCGCCCACGACCGCGACCAGGATCAAGAAGCCGGCCATTCATGAAAAAACCCGGCGCATCGGCCGGGTCTGTGATTGTTGGGTCGGGGCCGGCGCCATGCGCGGCCCGCGTTTTATCGCCAGATCAGGAAGCGCGCGCTTTCTTGACGGCAGCGGCACCGCTCTTCATGGTCGATTCCAGGGCTTCTTCCATCTTGGTGGCAGCCGTTTTCAGGCCCTTGCCCACGGCAGCGAATGCTTCAGGCACCGGATGGGCTTTTTCAAGCGCCTCGATGCCTGAATGAAACTGGGCAAGACCCAGCGCCGTCACGTCCTTGAGGTTTTGGGCGGCAATCGCCAGGCCGTTTTCCGCCGAAGCCTTCATGGCTTCAAAGGCAGCCTTGGGCTCCTTGATGTCCTTGAAGGAACCAAGCGTTTCAGCCGCGGCGGCTTGCGCGACCTGCACTTGCGCCTGCGCCAGTTCGCCCCAGGCCTTCAGGTTGTCCATCACAGGCTTGAACGCTTCCTGCGAAGCGGCAGGGTTGAACTTCTCGGCATTTTCCTTGAAGCTTTTGGTGATGGATTCGAAAGACGTGTTGGTGAACATGGAAGGCTCCTTGATAAAAATGTTGCAGTGCAGCAATTATCCACGACAACCGCCCGCAGCGCCAGCTTTAAATCCAGGGTTCAGGCTCATTAATTAGAGGAAGCTCTTTACAGCCTGCGGTTTGTCAGCAGGAGGCGCCGGATTTTTCAGGCAGATGCGAAAAGCCGGCACGCAGGCCAGCCGCCTTGTCACGAGCCTTTGGCCAGCCCCAGCTTTTCAATCAAGGCCTTCTCGCGCAGGAAGGTTTCCTGGGCAAACTTAGTGTATTCGGCCGAACTCATGTAGTTGGGCAGCATGTCGTAGCGGCCCAGCGCGGCGACATAGCTGGGTTCTTCCATGGCTTTCTTGAAGGCGTCGTGCAGCCGCCGGACGACATCGGGCGGCGTGCCCTTGGGCGCTGCCAGGCCGAAGGGCGAGTTCTGCACGATGTCGTAGCCCAGCTCCTTCAGGGTCGGCGCGTTGGGAAACTTGTCCAGGCGCTTGTCGCCCCAGGTGTTGAGCACCCGCAGCTTGCCGGCCTCGACCTGCGGCGCGAAGCCGGTGCTGTCGGCGGCGGCCATCAGCTGCCCGCTGACCACCGCCAGCATCAGGTCGGCGCTGCCCTTGTAGGGGATGTGCTGCAGCTCGATGCCGGCTTTTTGCGCGATCAGCTCGGTCGTCAGGTGCGGGCTGGTCAGCGCGCCGGTCGAGCCGTAGGTCAGCTTGCCGGGGTTGGCCTTGGCATAGGCCACGAAGTCGGCCCAGGTCTTGAAGGGCGAGTCGGCCGGCACCACGATGCCGAAGGCATAGCCGGTGACGTTCAGGATGTAGCTCAGGTCCTTGATCGGGTCCCAGTTGATCTTGGTGGTGTAGCCCAGCCGGAACACGCCCAGCGGCACCTGCCCGATGGTGTAGCCGTCGGGCGGCGCGCTTTGCAGCTGCTGCGCCGGCAGGGTGCCGCCGGCGCCCGGCTTGTTGTCGATGACGACCGGCTGGCCGAGGATTTTCGAGGCGTTGTCGGCCAGCGCCCGCATGGTGATGTCGGTCGGCCCGCCCGCCGGAAAGGCGACGATGAGCTTGATCGGACGGACTGGAAAGGCCTGGGCCTGGGCGAGACTCGCGCCCAGGGCGCCGAGCGCGGGCAAGGCCAGCGCGGCGGCGGATTGGAGCAGGTGGCGGCGTTGCATGAAAGGGTCTCCTGAAAAGGTGGGGTTGCCGAAAGCAAACGCTCATCATGCGCCAGCGCCGCGCCCGCGTGCATCAGGGCAACACCTGAAGGCTTGTCGCCTGCGCGTCAACTGGTTTTTCAAGCGTTTCAGGGCTGCAGCGCAGATCCTGTCTACGCAAGCAGCTATTACTTACATAGCAATCAAGCAACGGGCGCCGACCGCGCCAGCACCGGCGCCAGCGCCTTGCCGGTCGCCGTTCCCAGCGCCACCACGGCTTCGGGAGGGGCCGACGCGACCACCAGGCCGCCGGCGTTGCCGCCGTCCGGCCCCAGGTCGATCACCCAGTCGGCCTCGGCGATCACGTCCAGGTCATGCTCGATCACGATGACGCTGTGGCCGCCGTTGACCAGCCGGTGCAGCACATGAATGAGCTTTTCCACGTCGGCCATGTGCAGCCCCACCGTCGGCTCGTCGAGCACATACAGCGTGTGCGGCGCCTTCTGGCCGCGCCGGGTGATGTCGTCGCGCACCTTGCTGAGTTCGGTGACCAGCTTGATGCGCTGGGCCTCGCCGCCCGACAGCGTGGGCGACGGCTGGCCGAGCGTAAGGTAGCCCAGGCCCACGTCTTTCAGCAGCTGCAGCGGATGGCCGATGCTGGGCATGGCGGCGAAGAAGTCCACCGCCTCATCGACCTCCATCTTCAGCACCTCGCCGATGCTTTTTCCCCGCCAGGTGACGGCCAGCGTCTCCGGGTTGAAGCGCGCGCCGTGGCAGGTTTCGCACAGCACCTTCACGTCGGGCAGAAAGCTCATGCCGATGGTGCGAACGCCCGCGCCTTCGCAGGTCGGGCAGCGGCCTTCGCCGGTGTTGAAGGAAAAGCGCCCGGCCGCGTAGCCACGCGCCTTGGCCTCCAGCGTGTCGGCGAACAGCTTGCGGATGGTGTCCCAGAAGCCGATGTAGGTCGCCGGGCAGGAGCGCGGCGTCTTGCCGATGGGCGTCTGGTCGACTTCGAGCACGCGGTCCACCGCCGCATAGCCGGTGACGCCATCGCAGCCGGTCCAGGCCGGGTGCTGGCCGATGTCGTCGGCGTCGCGGCCGGCCCGGGTCGAGCGCAGGGCGACGCCGGCGTGGACGTTGGCCAGCAGCACGTCGCGCGCCAGGGTGGATTTGCCCGAGCCCGAGACGCCGGTGACCGCGACCAGGCGGAACAGCGGGACGTCGATGGAGACGTTCTTCAGGTTGTGCAGGCTGGCGTTGACCACGCCGAGCCAGGCGGTCTGCGCGCTGGCGGCGGCTGGGGCGGCGTTGTGCAGGGCGCTGGCACTGGCGGCGGCGGCTTTGAGAGCCAGGGCCTTTTGGGCGGCCTGCTTGGCCTTGCTCAGGGGCTTGGCGGGGGTTGCGACTGAATGAACTTCTGGGTCTGGAAGCGGGGAGCCCCCACCCCCGCCCTCCCCCAGCGGGGGAGGGAGTGAAGACAGGGATAAGTCCGCCGCCTGGCTGGACGCGTTGGCGGGCAAGTCCGCATTGCCCCCTCCCCCGCTGGGGGAGGGTTGGGGTGGGGGCAGTTCCGTCACGCGGCGCGCATGCAACGGATGGATCAAGGGGTTCGCCAGGTAGCGCCCGGTCAGCGACTCGGGCACGCTGGAGATCTGCGCCGCCGTACCCTGCGCCACCAGTGTTCCACCGCGCTTGCCGGCGCCGGGGCCGATGTCGATAATGTTGTCGGCGCGGCGGATCGTGTCTTCGTCATGCTCGACCACCACCAGCGTGTTGCCGCGCTCGCTGAGCTTGCCCAGGGCGCCCAGCAAGATCTGGTTGTCGCGTGGGTGCAGGCCGATGGTCGGCTCGTCGAGCACATAGCACACGCCCTGCAGGTTCGAGCCAAGCTGCGCGGCCAGCCGGATGCGCTGGGCCTCGCCGCCCGACAGCGTGGGCGCGCCCCGGTCGAGCGTGAGGTAGCCCAGGCCCACGTCTTCGAGAAATTCGAGCCGGCTCTTGATCTCGGGCACCAAGTCCCGGGCAATGCCGGCCTCGCGCCCGACGAGCGCGAGCCGGTCCACCCAGCGGCGCACGTCGGTGACGCTCAGGCGGGCGATGGCGGTGATGGGCCAGCCCTGGCCCGCGCCCCCCTCCGCCGGCGGCAATTCATGGTCAAAACCGGCTGTAGCGCAGACAGCACTTGCATCGGCAGCTATCAATTTTGAAAAACCACCGCCAAACCGCACGGCGCGCGCCGCCCGGTTGAGCCGCGTTCCCTGGCAGGCGGGGCAAACGGCATCCAGCACCTCTTCGTCGGTCTCGGGCTCGCCGAAAGTTTTTTCACGGCCCTTGTTGTCGTCGGTGCCCAGCACCGAGTCGTCGAAGGCCTGGCGCTGGTCCTTGGTCAATTTCACGCCGGTGCCGACGCACTCGGTGCACCACCCATGCTTGCTGTTGTAGCTGAACAGGCGCGGGTCGAGTTCTGGGTAGGACGTGGCGCAGACCGGGCAGGCGCGCTTGGTCGAAAAGGCTTCGATCCGGCCAATGGCCTGGGTGCTGGCGCCGTCTTGCATCGCTTCGTGCAAGCCTTCCAATGTCGCCAGCACATGCACCACGCCTTTGCCGTGCTCCAGCGCGGTCGCCAGCGCCAGCCGCAGCTCGGCTTCGTTCTCGGGCGTGACGTGGAGGTCGGCAATCGGCAATTCAACCGTGTGCTCCTTGAAGCGGTCGATACGCGGGAATTTGGTCGTCGGCAAAAACTCGCCATCGACCCGCAAGTGCGTGTAGCCGCGCGGCCGCGCCCAGTCGGCCAGCTCGGTGTAGACGCCCTTGCGGTTCATCACCAGGGGCGCGAGCAGGCCGATGTGCTGGCCGCGGTAGGTTTTGAGCAGCTGCGCGGCAATGCTCTCGGGGCTCTGCGGCATGACCGCAGCGCCGTCCTTCACGCAATGCTGGATGCCGAGCTTGACGTAGAGCAGGCGCAAAAAGTGCCAGACCTCGGTGGTCGTGCCGACGGTCGATTTACGCCCGCCGCGCGACAGCCGCTGCTCGATGGCGACCGTCGGCGGAATGCCGTAGACCGCATCGACCTCGGGCCGGCCGGCCGGCTGCACGATGCTGCGGGCATAGGCATTGAGGGATTCGAGGTAGCGCCGCTGGCCTTCGTTGAACAGGATGTCGAAGGCCAGCGTCGATTTGCCCGAACCGCTGACGCCGGTGACCACATTGAACTGGCCGCGCGGAATGTCGACCGACAGGCTTTTGAGGTTGTGCTCCTTGGCGTTGACGATCTGGATCAGGTTGGAAAACGCCGGCCGGGCCTTCCAGGCCCTGGGCCGCTGCTCCTCGACCTGGTGCGTCTGGTTCATGGCCGCTTCGTACTCGCGCAGCGCCCGCGCGGTGTGCGACGTGGGGTGCTGGCGCACCACTTCGGGCGGCCCTTCGGCCACCAGCAGTCCGCCGCCCTCGCCGCCTTCGGGCCCCAGGTCGATCAGCCAGTCGGCCGAGCGGATCACGTCCAGGTTGTGCTCGATGATGATGAGCGAATGGCCGGCCTCCAGCAGCCGGCGCAGGGCGCGCATCAGCTTGGCGATGTCGTCGAA
>JAQGLT010000077.1 GCA_028292745.1 Polaromonas sp.
CCATCTGCACATGGCGCACGATGTTCTCGCGCACCACGATGGCGTCGTCGATCAGCAGGCCCACGCACAGCGACAGCGCCATCAGCGTGATCATGTTGATGGTGAAGCCGAACAGGTTCATGAACAAGAAGGTGCCGATGATGGAGATCGGCAGCGTCAGCCCGGTGATGACGGTCGAGCGCCAGGAGTTGAGGAACAAAAACACGATCAGCACCGTGAGCAGCGCGCCTTCGATGAGCGTGCGGCGCACGTTCTCCACCGCGACGCGGATCGGCCGCGAGGCGTCAAGGATCAGCTCCAGCCGCGCGCCGGGCGGCAGCTGGGGTTTGATCTCGGCAATCGCCTGGTTCAGCCCATCGACCACGCCGATGGTGTTTTCATCCTGCGCTTTCTGCACCGACAGCAGCAAGGTGCGCTGGCCGTTGTAAAGCGCCAGGCTGTCCAGCTCCTGCGCGCCATCGCTGATCCGCGCCACCTGCGCGACGGTGACGGGCACGCCGGCCCTGCGCGCCACGATGAGGTTGCCGAAGTCCTCGGGCCGCTTCATGCGCGCATCGATCCTGACCACGCGCTCCTGCGCCAGCGAACGGATGCTGCCGACCGGCAAATCCTGGTTCTCGCTGCGCACGGCGCTCACCACCTGGTCGGCGGTGATGCCGAGCGCTTCCATGGCCTGCGGGTCGAGGTAGATGTTGATTTCGCGGCGGGTAGCGCCCACCAGCGTCACCGAGCCCGCGCCGCGCACATTCTCCAGGCGTTTTCGCAGCACCTGGTCGGACCAGCTGGTGAGTTCGATTGCCGACAGGGGTTTGGCGGCATGGTCAGGTAATACCGCGACTGACCATATTGCGCGGCTGGACGGGTCGAACCGCAGCACGCGCGGCTCCTTCACCTCGTCGCGAAAGGTCGGCCGGATGGCGGCGATCTTTTCGCGCACGTCCTCCGCTGCCTTGCGCCCGTCGATATACAGCTGGAATTCGATGATGACGATAGCCTGGCCCTCGAAGCTGCGCGAGGTCAGGGTGTTGACGCCGGCAATCGCGTTCACGCCTTCCTCGATCTTCTTGGTGACCTCGCTCTCCACGATCTCGGGCGAGGCGCCCGGATAGTCGGCGGTGACGACCACCACCGGAAAGTCGATGTTCGGGAACTGGTCCACCTGCATGCGCTGGTACGAGAACAGGCCGAGCACCACGATGGCCAGCATGACCATGGTGGCGAACACCGGATTCTTAAGGCTGACCTGTGTGAACCACATTGACTACTGCCCTATGACGCGGGCGCTGCGTTGGCGGCGGCGGGCGCCGCAGGGCCCGCGCCCGGTGCGGTGATCTGCGTGTAGCGGACCTGCGTGCCTTCGCGCAAGGCGCCGATGTTGCCGCGCAGCACCAGCGTGCCTTCGGCCACGCCCTGGACGGCCACCATCGCTTCCCCCTCCACCGTGCCGCGCGCGCCGAGTTCGACGGGCTGGTGGACCACCTTGCCGTCCCGGATCGCCTGGACATAAGGGACGGGCTTGTCGATGCGCACGCTGCTCACCGGCAGCGCCAGCAGCAAGGCCTGCGCCGTGCCCAGCGTGCCCTGCGCGAACAGCCCCTGGCGCAGCGGCAGTGCCGTGGCGCCGGCGCTGTTGTCGATGCGCAGGTAGACCAGCACGCTGCGGCTGCCGGCCTGCGCGCTCGGGTTGATGCGCACCACCTGGGCGCCCACGGTTTGCCGGCTGCCTTCGATCTGCAGCGCGGCGCGCTGGCCGATGCGCACGTCCATCGATTCCTGCGCCCCCAGGCTGGCTTCCATTTCCAGCCGGGACAAATCGACCACCTCGACGATTCGGGCATCGATGCCGACCCGCTCGCCCGGCTGGGCCAGCCGCTGCGCGACCTGGCCGGCAATCGGCGACTTCAGCACCGTGTCCTGCACCGACTTGGCCGCGACTTCCGTGGCCGCCAGCGCGGCCTTGTAGGTGGACCGCGCCGCGTTCAGGTTGGCCTGGGACGTGTCCAGCGCGGTTCTTGAGATAAAGCCCTGCCCGACCAGGGCCTTGTTGTTGTCGTACTGGCGCTGGGCCACATCGACCTGCGCCCGGGCCGATTCCGCCTGCTCACGGGCCTGGCGCACGCGCGACTGGTATTCGCCCGCCTCGATGCGCGCAATGACCTGGCCGGCGGTGACGAAATCGCCTTCGCGCACGCTCAGGCCCTGCAGCTCGCCGGCAACACGGGCCTTGATGACGGCCGAGTTCACCGCCTTGAGCGTGCCTGAGATGGCCACTTCCTGCGCCAAGTTCAGCATTTGCGCTTTCACCACGTCCGTGCCGGCCAGCTCGACCCGCGCCATGTCCTTGGCGGCCGCTGCCGTGGCGACGGCCTGCTGCCGGGCCTGGCGTGCCGACAATGCGCGAAAGACGCCTGCCGCCAGCAGGGCCAGCACCAGCAGGGCAAGCGCCCATTTAAGCTGGCGTTTCATCTGTCCGCCTCAATGGCGGGCCGGACAGCATCGCCCGGCAGCGGCCTCAGGCCGTACAAAATAATGCTCAGCTGCGATGCGATGTATTTTTTCGGGTCCAGCGCGTCTGGGTTCGACACGCAGATGCCCAGGGAATGCCTGGACAAAATCAAAAAAACCATCGGCGCGACGATGCTGTACACCGCGTAATCCATGTCCAGGCTTCGGAATTCGCCTGAATCAATGCCGCGCTGCAGCACCCGGCGAATCAGCTGCTGGCCGGGCAGGCTGACCTCTTGCTGGTAAAAGGCCGCGATTTCCGGAAAGTTATTCGCCTCGCTCATCATCAGCTTGGTAATGCCCGATGCGCGGCTGGCGCCGACACGGTCCCACCAGCTGTTCATGCAAAAGCCGATCATGTCCAGCGTGGTGCCTTCAAAGGCGTCGAATTCGGCATTCACCTCCTTGAAATGCGTGGTGATGTTTTCGCGCACCACGGCCTTGAACAGCTCTTCCTTGCTGGGAAAGTAAAGAAAGAGAGTGCCCTTGGACACGCCTGCGCGTGCGGCCACTTCCTCCACCCGCGTGGCGGCAAAGCCTTTTTCAACGAAAAGCTCCAGTGCCGCCTTCAGGAGCTCGCCAGGGCGGGCTTCCTTGCGGCGTTCATGCCTGGTGACGGCGGTCTGGACAGGGCAGCAAAATAGTTTGGGAGGCGACATAGTTACTGACTGGCTGGTTAGTAATGTACTGGCTGGGTCGCCAGGCGTCAACATGGATGGCCTGGGCTGTCGCTGGGGATCAGTTGGCCGTCAGCCGCCCTGCGAGCAAGCCCAGGCATTCACGCAGGATCAGGCGCGACGCCTGCAGGCCCTGCGCTGACGGCAGCCACTGCAAGGCGTTGCGTTCGATGGGCAGGGTAAACGCCATCGGCGCGGGTGTCACGGCAAAGCCGGCGCGCTCGAAAGCCGCCACGGCGCGGGGCATGTGCCAGGCGTCGGTGACCAGCGCGATGCGCTGCACGCCGTCCCGCTGGAGCAGCGGCGCCAGCAGGCGTGCATTGCCTGCGGTGTCACGGGAGCCGCCCTCGCTCCAGCGCAGCTTCCAACCGTAGTCCTGCAGCGCCACCCGCGCAGCGACGGCGGCTTCCGGCGTGGCTTGCATGCCCTCGGCCGCCCACCCGGCGCCGCCCGAGAAGGCCACCGGCAGGCCGGACTGCCGCGCCAGCCAGACAGCGTAGCGCAGCCGCGCCGCCGTGGAGGCCGACGGTTGCGCCGCGCCGCCGTATTCAGGCGCGGCAGGCAGCAGCCCGCCGCCCAGGATGACGATGGCCTGCGCCTTGCCAGCCTGGAGCCGGGCGGCGGAGGTGGGGACGTGCTGGGGCAGGACATGGCGCGCCAGCCACACCGCCGTGCCGTGGCAGCTGAGCAGCCAAAGGGCCGACAGCGACAGCGCGACCAGCGCCAGGCCGCCGCGTTTCCTGCGCCAGGCCAGCAGCGCGCCGCCCAGCGCCAGCAGCAGCGGCGCCGCCGGTGGCAGGGCCAGGGCGGTCAACAGCGGCTTGAGAACGCCCAGTTCCATCACCAGGGGTTCAACCAGCAGCTATTAAAACAATAGCTGCTTGCACAGGCGCCACTTGCGCCAGAGGCACATTTCATCAATAAAATGCTTGCAACCCGGTCTGCGCCCGGCCCAGGATCAGCGCGTGCACGTCATGCGTGCCTTCGTAGGTGTTGACAGTTTCCAGGTTGATCATGTGGCGGATCACATGGTATTCGTCATGGATGCCGTTGCCGCCGTGCATGTCGCGCGCCATGCGGGCGATGTCGAGCGACTTGCCGCAGGAATTGCGCTTGATCAGCGAGACCATCTCGGGCACCGCCCGGTCCTCGTCCATCAGCCGGCCGACGCGCAGGCAGGCCTGCAGGCCCAGCGTGATTTCGGTCTGCATGTCGGCCAGCTTTTTCTGGATCAGCTGGTTCTGCGCCAGCGGGCGGCCGAACTGCACCCGGTCCATCGTGTACTGCCGGGCGCGGAACCAGCAGTCCTCGGCCGCGCCCAGCGCACCCCACGAAATGCCGTAGCGCGCCTTGTTCAGGCAGCCGAACGGGCCTTTCAGCCCCGACACGTTGGGCAGCAGGTTGGCCTCGGGCACGAACACGTCGTCCATCACGATCTCGCCGGTGATGCTGGCGCGCAGGCTCATCTTGCCCTCGATCTTGGGCGCGGACAGGCCCTTCATGCCTTTTTCCAGCACGAAGCCGCGAATCGCCTCCTGGCCGCCGACCTTGCCGTCCGCATCTTCGACCTTGGCCCAGACCACGAACACATCGGCGATGGGGCTGTTGGTGATCCACATCTTGGCGCCCTTGACGATGTAGCCGCCATCGACCGGCTTGGCACGGGTCAGCATGCTGGCCGGGTCGGAGCCGTGATTCGGCTCGGTCAGGCCGAAGCAGCCGACCCATTCGCCGGTGGCCAGCTTGGGCAGGTATTTTTCGCGCTGCGCTTCGCTGCCGTAGGCGTTGATCGGGTGCATGACCAGCGAGCTTTGCACGCTGATGGCGCTGCGGTAGCCGCTGTCGACACGCTCGACCTCGCGCGCCACCAGGCCGTAGCTCACGTAGTTCAGGCCGGCGCAGCCATAGCCTTCGATGGTCGAGCCCAGAAAGCCCATCTCGCCGGCCTCGTTCATGATCTCGCGGTCGAAATGCTCGTTGCGCGCGGCCATCAGCACGCGCGGCTGCAGCTTTTCCTGGCAGAAGGCATGGGCGGCCTCCTGGACGGCGCGCTCGTCGTCGGTCAGCTGCTCGGTCAGGAAAAACGGATCTTCCCAGTTGAATCGGGCTTTCATGGTGCGGCTCCTTGAAGTGGTGGCAAAGTTTAATGCGCGCTAAAAACGCTGGTCTCGTGCCGCGTATTGTTGGCCGGTCATGAATACTTGTCCAATATCAAATAACGATAGAACAATATATTATTTGTATCCATGGAATTCCGCCACCTGCGCTACTTTCTCGTCCTGGCCGAAGAACTGCACTTCGGCCGCGCCGCCAGCCGGCTGTCGATTTCCCAGCCGCCGCTGTCGATCAACATCCAGCAGCTCGAAGCCTCGGTCGGCGCCCGGCTGTTCACCCGCAGCAGCAAGCAGGTCGCGCTGACCGCCGCCGGCCTGGCCTTCGTGCCGGCGGCGCGGGCGCTCCTGGCCCAGGCGGCGCAGGCGGCCAGCCACGCGCGGGACGTGGGGCAGGGCATGGCCGGCAGCCTGAGCATCGGCTTTGCCGGCACCATGCTCTACAGCGGGCTGCCCGGCATTTTGGCGCGCTTCCAGGCGCACCACCCCTTGCTGCGCCTGCTGCTCAAGGAGCTCAGCTCGAGCGAGCAGCTGGTCGAGCTGGCCCATGACCGGCTCGACATCGGCTTTGTCCACACCACGCGGGTACCGCCCGAGCTGTCGCAGATCCTGGTGTCCAGCCAGGCGCTGGTCGGCTGCCTGCCATCCGGCCATGCGCTGGCCGCGGCGCCTTGCCTGTCGCTCGGGCAGCTGCAGGGCGAGGCCTTCGCCGTGGTGTCGCGCACCGTGTCGCCCGACTACCACGACCGCATCATCGCCATCTGCAGCGAAGCCGGCTTTTACCCCGAGATCCGCTATGAGCTGCGGCACTGGCTGAGCGTGGTCTCGCTGGTGTCGCAGGGCATGGGCGTGGCGCTGGTGCCGGCGGCGCTCGGCCGGTCGGCGATGGCCGGCACCGCGTTCGTGCCGCTGGACCGCGCGACCGCGCCGTATGACACCCATTGCCTGTGGAAGACCTCGCAGGGCCATCCGGCGCTCACGGCTTTCTTGGCGGCGGTGCGGGTAGCCCATGCTTCTCAAGGGAAAAGCGAAGCGGGCTAAAGTGAGCGCAGGCGGCCCGGCTTCAGTGGTGTAGCGCGGCGCGGCAACACCATCAGCCATCAGTTCCATCAGCAAAGGAAGAATCAATGAGCGAATCACAAACCATCACCCTGGGCGGCGGCTGCTTCTGGTGCACGGAAGCCGTGTACGTCAAGGTGCGCGGCGTGCTAGACGTGGAGTCGGGCTACAGCAACGGCCAGGCGGCCCGGCCGAGCTATGAAGCCGTCTGCACCGGCCGCACCGGCTGCAACGAGGTGGTCAGGCTGACGTTCGACCCGGGCGAGATCACGCTGCGCGAAATCCTGGAAATCTTTTTCGTCATCCACGACCCGACCAGCCTGAACCGCCAGGGCAACGACGCCGGCACCCAGTACCGCAGCGGCATCTACTACAGCGATCCGGCGCACAAGGAAGTAATCGACGACTTCATCCGCGAAGCCAGCCAGGACAAGTCGTTCGGCAAGCCCATCGTGACCGAGGTGCTGCCGCTGGCGAACTACTGGCCGGCAGAGGACTACCACCAGGACTACTTCGAGAACAACCCGAACCAGGGCTACTGCGCCTTCGTTGTCGGCCCGAAGGTGGAGAAATTCCGCAAGACGTTTGCCTCGCGGGTGAAGGCCTGAGCACGCAGGAGCGATTTGCTATTGGAATGATAGCTACCAGCGCTTGCTGGTAAAGCGCTGGCGTGCTAAAACACTTAAAAAAAGTCAGTCGACCCGGGCCCCCGAGGCCTTCACCACTTTTTCGTACTTGGCGCGCTCGCTTTTCATGAACGCCTCGAACTGCTCGGGCGAGCTGGCCACGGGTTCGGCCATCAGGGTGCTGAAGCGGGCCTTGTTCTCGGGCGCGTTCAGCGCGGCGACAAAGGCCTGGTTCAGCCGGGCGACCACGTCTTTCGGCGTGGCGGCCGGCGCCACCAGCCCCCACCAGGTGTCGATCTCGAAGCCCTTGAGCGTTTCGGCCACGGCCGGCACCTCGGGCAGGAAGGCGCTGCGGGTGGCGGTGGTGACGGCCAGCGCCTTGAGCTTGCCGGCCTTGATGTTGCTGGACGCGGTGGCCAGGTTGTCGAAATTGAAATCGACCTGTCCGCTCAGCAGCGCCAGCTGGGCCGGGTTGCCGCCGTTGTAGGGAATGTGCAGCGCAAAAATGCCGGCCTGCGCCTTGAACATTTCGCCGGCCAGGTGGCCCGCGCTGCCGTTGCCGCCGCTGGCGAAGTTGAGCTTGGCCGGATTCGCCTTGCCGTACCGGATGAGGTCGGCCAGCGTGTTGATGTTCAGGCGGCGCGCCGTGTCCGCATTCATCACCAGCACGTTGGGCACTCTGACCATCTGGGTGATGGCGGCAAAGTCGCTGGCCGCGTCATACGGCATCTTGCTGTAGAGCCACGGGTTGATCGCATGCGTGGCCACGGCCGAAATGCCGATTGTCAGCCCGTCGGGCGCCGCCTTGGCGATCGCATCCACGCCGATATTGCCGCCGGCGCCGGGCCGGTTTTCAATGATCACCGTGCCCAGGGTGTTCTTGACAGACTCGGCCATGAGCCGGGCCGTCACGTCGATCGGGCCGCCGGGCGCATAGGGAACGATGAGGCGCGTCACCTTGCCGGCGACCGGGGCCGGCTGCGCCTGTGCGCCCCCAGGCGCCAGAACGGTCAAGGCCGTGCCGAGCGCCAGCGCGCCGGTGGCCAGCAGGGCGTGCCGGCGGGAAGTGCTGAGTAAGCGGGAGTTGTTTTGCATTGAAATAATCTATTAAAGTGGGGCCAGCGCTTGCAGCAGCTGCGCCAGTTGCTATGAAATGGTGAGTATCCGGCGCCAGGGCTTCAGCTCGGCGGTCAGGTTGCCTGGGCCTTGTCGGCCTCGGTGGTGAATGCATCGGCAAAGAATTCCTCGGCCGGCAGGCCCGCCCGCGCGCTGTACGCGTCGCGCGCCGACTCGACCACCACCGGCGCCCCGCAGGCGTAGACCTGATAGGCGGACAGGTCGGGCAGGTCATCCAGCACGGCCTGATGGACAAACCCGGTGCGGCCTGCCCAGTTGTCCTCCGGCAGGGCGTCGGACACCACCGGGATGTAGCGCAGCTGGGGCATGTCGCCCAGTCTGGCGAGCACCCAGTCGTGCATGTACAAATCCTGCGGACGGCGGCCGCCCCAGTACAGCAGCGCCGGGCGGGTGATCTTCTTGTGCTGCATGTGCTCGATCAGCGCCTTGATGGGCGCAAAGCCGGTGCCCGACGCCAGCAGCACCAGCGGCTTGTCGCTGTCCTCGCGCAGGAAAAAACTGCCGTAAGGCCCTTCGACCCGCAGGATTTCCTTTTCCTTCATGGCGCCGAACACATGCTCGGTGAACTTGCCGCCCGCCATGTACCGGACATGCAGCTCCAGGCCCGGCGTTTCGGTCTGGGTGTGCGGCGCATTGGCCATCGAATACGAACGGCGGGCGCCGTCGCGCAGCAAGAATTCCACATACTGGCCCGCGTGGTACTTCATCATGTCGCTGGCGGGCAGTTGCAGGCGGATCACCATCACGTCGTGCGAGACGCGCGCCAGGCTTGTCACGCGCACCGGCATTTTCTTGATCGGGAAAGCGCTTTCGTCCGTGACCTGGCGGGACTCAAGCACGATGTCCGTCTGCGCCACGCCGCAGCAGGTCAGCATGAACCCGGCGGCTTCCTCCTCGGCCGACAAGGCCTTGGGCTGGTGCGTGCCATGCACCACCGTGCCTTCGAGCTTCTTGCATTTGCACGAACCGCAGGCGCCGTCCTTGCAGCCGTAGGGCAGGCCGATCCCCTGGCGGATGGCGGCGGCCAGGAGCGGCTCGCCCGCTTCGGCGGTGAAATGACGGCCGCTGGGCAGCACGCTCACGTTGAAACTCATATGGTTATCCTTGAGGGTTCTATCAATCGGCTGGGCCTGTTTCCGGCCCACCCCAATTTTGCCCTCAAACCTGACGCCCCTTGGCGCGCTGCCGTCACGCTTTCGCCGCCCGCGCGTGCTCATCATCGGTTGCGGCGATGTCGGCCTGCGTGTCGCGCGGCACATGCCGCCGCGCGTGCGGTTGCTCGCGCTCACCTCGTCGCCCGAACGGGTGCCGGCCTTGCGCGGCGCGCGCATCACGCCGCTGCTGGGCAACCTGGACGCGCCCGCCACCCTGCGGCGCCTGGCCGGGCTGGCCACGCATGTGGTGCACCTGGCGCCGCCCCCCGGCCACAACCCCGGCTGGCAGGGCGATCCCCGGACCCTGGCCTTGCTGCGCGCCCTGCGCCTGCGCAGCCTGCCGCAGTCGCTGGTCTATGGCTCGACCAGCGGCGTCTATGGCGACTGTGGCGGCGCACGGGTGAACGAGACCTGGCTGCCGAGTCCGCACACGCCGCGCTCCCAGCGCCGGGTGTTTGCCGAAGGCCAGGTGCGGCTGTTTGGCCGGGCCACGGCAACGCCGGTGCACATCCTGCGGATACCGGGTATTTATGCCGCTGACCGGGAAGGCGGCACGCCGCGGGGCCGGCTGCTCAAGGGCACGCCGGTGCTGCAGCGGGAAGACGATGTGTACACCAGCCATATCCATGCCGATGACCTTGCGCGGGCCTGTCTGGCGGCCCTGTGGCGCGGCAAGCCGCAGCGCGTGAGCAACGTCTGCGACGACACGCAGTTGTTGATGGGAGACTATTTCGATCTGGCGGCCGATCTGTACCGCCTGCCCCGGCCGCCGCGTATTCCGCGCAGCACGGCCAACAAGCAGCTGCCGCTGATGCTGCTGAGTTTCATGAGCGAATCGCGCCGGCTGGACAACCGGCGGATGAAAGAGGAGTTGGGCCTGGCTTTGCGCTACCCGACGGTGCACGAGGGGCTACAGTCCGCAAGTATGAAAATCGGGGGCCCTGGCATGTCAATGCCGCCGCGATAGGCACCTTAAGCAGAGTACGTCATCGTAAGGTGCAGGTGACGCGCTTATCTGTCCAAGCAGAGAAGCCGTTACCGACGCGATTGAAAACCCAAAAGGCAAAAGGCAAGGGCCTTGTCCGGCGCCTTGCCTTTAGTGTCAATTTGCGAGGCTGCTTCGCTAAAGCTCCTGGCTGAACTCAGCGACAGCAGCTCAGCTGCACAAGCCAGCTACAGGCTATCAGCTTCCGAAGCCGTTAGCACCGGTTGACGCGCCGACCGGGACAGTGGCAATCACCACACCGTTGACGGTAACCACGCCGGTGGCACTGACCGACACGGTAATGGTAAGGGGTACAGAAAACACGGTACCCAGTGTCAGGGTGATGTTGGCTGAAACCGAGGTGCCGTTGGCAGTGATTCCTGAAGTCGCAATGGTCAGTGCACATGGGCTGACCGTGGTCGTTTTGCCCAGTGCCAGCGCATGGTTTGCCGGATAGGTAGAAGAAGTAATTCTGAAAATGCATGAGCCATAGGTCATGGTGCCGCTGGCTGTATTGCCACCAGAACCGATGGTGAAGGTGGGATTCGCGCCCGTTCCCGCCAGGGTTAAGGTGGTTGCGGACGTGGTGCCGAAAGCAGGAACGCCGCTGGCGAAAGAAAAGTTTTGATTCAGAACCGATTCCACGGCCGCTGCACCGCTGGACGGGTTGATGGTCGCCGTCGTGGCCGACGTTGCAACGGTGGTTGGCAGCGGGGGGTTGTCGTTATCACCGCCACCGCAGGCCGCCAACATCAGCGAGGAGCTCAAGACCAGTGCGGCAAGGGTGAATTTTTTCGAACGCATAACAATTCCTAAAACGAATAAATAAATAAATCATGCATCATTTGATACATTGGGAAACATGCTATCCCGGCAACGCGGACTGCGCAACCGGTAACAGGAAAAATCAGTCGATTTGATCGCGTGCGTAGAGAAAAAACGACTCCCGCATGCGCTGCACTTGACTTCGGAGGTAATCTGGCGTGATGCGGCCAGAATTGAGCATTTCCATTTCAGGCTTGTAGCTCAGCTCCACCGGCCGCACGGCATTGGGCTGGACGTAATTGGCCTGGTTCACGCCGTTCTCGACCATGGTCCTGAGCGACTGTGCAAAGCGCGGCGTACCCGAAAGCTGCACCGGGCCCGCGCCCATCCCCTGGCGGGGCGTCAGCGGCAGGCTCAGCTCCATGCCAACGAAGGTGCTGCGCCCGCCTTTGCGCGCAAAGACCTGGACGGCCACATCGCCAAACCAGCGTGTCATGGCCAATGCGGGGCCGGTCGAGCGGTCCGTGTACTGGTTGTAGGCGCCTTCAATCCAGGTTTGGGTGTCAAGCTTCCAGCGGTAGGAAGCCGCATACGCCTCTTCGCGGCGCGCCAGCCGGTTTTCATGGTTGCGCTGGTAGCTGCCTTTGAAATGCACCGTATCTTCGTTCCAGGGCAGGAACACCATCGACTCGCCTTCGGCGCCATAGTTGACATAGTTGTATTTGCCCGCGCCGACGCTGGTAAAGAGACGCGGGCCCAGCCAGAAGGACTGCTGCAGGGCCAGCGTTTTCAAGCCGTTGCGATGCAGCAGACCGGCATAAGCGCGACCCGGCGCCACATCGTCGCTGTGGCTCACGCGCTGGGTAACATCGGTATAGACTTCGCCGCCTCGCCACAATGGCACCGTGCCGCGGAGATTCAGTGCCAGCGAATAATCAAAAGCGCCGTATTCGGTCCCCAGCGCGTAATTGATTGCAGGCGCCAGGCTCACGCGGGCCCAGGTACGACGCTGTGCGGTGCCGCTGGCGCCCGATGCCCACTGCACAAGGGCCGGGTCGTAGTCGCCCGGGGAACCGGCCCGGAAGGCATCTTTTGTCAAGGGCGCATCAGCATCGCGCAGGAAATCACGAAATGCAGCGACCTCGACCGAGGTTTGAAGCATGGCCTGTCCAGCCTTGAGCGCTACCGCATGGATGCGTGTCACGCCGGCCGAGGCATTCTCGGCGGCCAGGCCCAATACGATGCCGAGCGCATCGGCCTCGTTTTGCAGGTAGCGGTAGTTCTCGTACTCGATCACCCAGTCAGTGCCCAGAGCGCCGATCCGCACGCGGTCCAGGCCGCTCGTCTGCAGCATCTGGGCCAATCGATCCATGCGGTCCTGGGATGAAGCGACCATGCCGCCCGTCGCCGTCGAAGCGATCGGCGGCAACGGCTTTGCCAGGTTTTGGCTACGGGTTTTGCGAACGGCTTCGCTTGCGCCAAGGGGCACGACCAGCGACACGTTGAAGCTGGTTGCGTCGGCGTCCCGCCCGGCGAGGGTGGTGGCCCCAAACGAGCGCTGGACAGTCCCCACAATTTGCGAGTCCCCCAGCATGGAAAGGCGGTCCGAGTAATAGCGCAATCCGGCGTGTCGCTGGGTTCCATCGGTCTCGGCCAGCACTGCGGCGCCGGTATTCCCCAGCCTCAACTCCGCGCCGCCAAACAGGCCATCCAGAACCTTGCCACCTCCGATACGCCCCAACGCGGATTCTCCCTTGGCATAGCCCAATGACCAGTGAAGCGGACCATACTCATCGCTGGCAACTGCATACTTAGAACGGAAATTTACCGCGCCACCGCCCACGTCAGTGGCACCAACCGCCAATTTCGGCAGCCATTGGATGGCAATGGGAAGCTGCCACTTGATATTGGCCGAAATATCGCGCGGCCCATTAATATCGAAGCCGTTGTTCACGCGGGGCAGCGGGTTCTGGTACTCGGCGAAACGTCCGAACACTTCGACGCCGGGCAGCAACCCGATGCCCAGGGTGTAGTTCTGCCGGCGGCTGAAGCTGCCGAACTTCGGGTCCTGGTAATTGCCTGCGCTCAAAGCCATCGTTCCTGGATTGAGCACATACGCCGAAGGAATGTTCAGGCCGCCCGTAGCTCCCAAGCTCGTCAGACCTGTTTCCTGGCCTTGTGCCGCGCTGACGTGGCACAAGGCCGCCGCGCCTAAAACGCTGATTGCCAACGCCATGAAGGACGGCTCATGAGGAGTAGAAAGGCGCATGGCTGGGTTACTCATAATTTCATTTATAACGGTTTAAAACATTGTGGCGGGCGGATTATAGAGCTCGCGCCTACGCAGGCGGGCACGTATTCAGTCGGGACGCGGCGCCAGTCGAATGCAAGCTCTTCCCGGCCAAGCGTGTTGTGGTCGGGCGGTTGAAGAACGGTTTAAAAGCAAAAATGCAGCCTGGCGCAGGTGCAAATACGCACTTGCTCGTCCCTGCGTGAAATGGGCCGCTTCTGATATTGGGCGGCGTTCCATAGGGGGGAGGGATGGCAAATTACCGAAAGTGCGACAATATTGAGCTAAATGACCTCTTCTTTTTCCAATCTTTCGCTGGCCGAACCGCTGGCACGCGCCGTAGCCGAAATGGGCTACGAAACCATGACCCCTATCCAGGAACAGGCCATTCCGGTTGTTTTGCAGGGCAAAGACGTGATGGGCGCCGCCCAGACCGGCACCGGTAAAACCGCTGCCTTTGCGCTGCCTTTGCTGCAGCGCATGATGAAGCACGAGAACCCGTCCACCTCGCCGGCGCGCCATCCGGTGCGGGCGCTGGTGCTGCTGCCAACGCGCGAGCTGGCCGACCAGGTGGCCCAGCAGGTCAAGCTCTACGCCAAGTACACCAACCTGCGCAGCGCCGTGGTGTTCGGCGGCATGGACATGAAGCCGCAGACGCTTGAGCTCAAGCAGGGCGTGGAAGTGCTTGTGGCCACGCCTGGTCGCCTGCTCGACCACATCGAGGCCAAGAACGCGGTGCTGAACCAGGTCGAATACGTGGTGCTCGACGAAGCCGACCGCATGCTTGACATCGGCTTTTTGCCCGACCTGCAGCGCATCCTGAGCTACCTGCCCAAGCAGCGCATCACGCTGCTTTTTTCAGCGACGTTTTCGCCTGAAATCAAGCGGCTGGCGTCCAGCTACCTGCAGGACCCGGTGACGATCGAGGTGGCCCGCTCCAACGCCACCGCCTCCACGGTCGAGCAGCATTTCTACAGCGTCAGCGCCGACGACAAGCGCCGCGCCCTGCACCAGATTCTCAAGGCGCGCGGCATGAAGCAGGCGTTTGTCTTTGTCAACAGCAAGCTTGGCTGTGCCAAGCTTGCCCGTTCCCTGGAACGCGAAGGCCTAAAAACCTCCGCGCTGCATGGCGACAAAAGCCAGGACGAGCGCCTCAAGGCCCTGGACGCCTTTAAAAACGGTGATGTGGACCTGCTGGTCTGCACTGACGTGGCGGCGCGCGGGCTGGACATCAAGGATGTGCCGGCGGTGTTCAATTTCGACGTCCCGTTCAACGCCGAGGACTACGTGCACCGCATTGGCCGCACGGGCCGCGCTGGCGCCTCAGGCCTGGCGGTTAGCTTTGTGGCTTCCAGCGACCAGCGCCTCGTTGCCGACATTGAAAAGCTCATCAAGACAAAGATCGAACTGGAGCCGCTGGAGTTCGAGGAAGACACCCCGCGCATCAGCGAGCAGGGCCGCATCAACGACGGCCGGCGCATGTACCGTGACGCCGAAGACAGCAGCGCCCCCGAGCCACGGCAGCCCCGGGAACCCTATCAACGACGCGAACGGCGCGACTACCTGCCGCATCGTCCACCAGCGGTGTCGCGCGATCCCTTTTTTGACCGTCCGTATGAGCCCGGCGCGCCTGCCGATTCCTCGCCTTCATGGGAGGCGGCTGCCAGTGCCAGTCCTGCACGCAATGGCGTTTCGACCAATATCAAGCCCAAGAAGAAGATTGCCGCCTTGTTCAAGTCGTCCTGACCCTCCCGACCTGCAAATGGGCCAGGCAGACCCCGGCGCTTTCAGCCTGCCCTTGAAATCGGGCATCCCATGACATGACCCGTCAACAGATTAGCCTGTACCTGTCGGCTGTTCGTGACAGTATGCAGGCGTCCTGCCTACGGGGCCGGGGCCTGAGAGGACTGTCTGGCTTTGCTTTTGCACGCGCGCTGTAGGCTCTTTACTTATGCCTTTACCCACCTCCCAACCTTCGCCACCGCCGCGCACTGTCGCCAGGCGTGGGCTTGCACTGCTTCAGAAAATATTTCGTCCCTTGTGGCAGGCTGTCAACCAGTGGATCGAGGCCGACGGACTGCGCATGAGTGCGGCGATGTCTTTTTACGGCATTCTCAGCCTGGCGCCGCTGCTGGTGCTGCTGGTGGCGGTGCTGGGCTGGTGGCTGGACCGCAGCTATATCGAAACCAGCCTGCTGGCGCAGATTCGCAGCGTTGTCGGCGAGCAGGGCGCGCAGGTTCTCCAGCAGGCGATGACCAGCGCCAAGGAGCCGTCGCAAGGCATCACCGCCTCCTTGCTTGCCTTTGGCTTGCTGCTTTCGGGCGCAACCGGGGTGTTTGCAGAACTGCAGGGCGCCTTCGAACGGCTGTGGCGGCAAAGCAGCGCAGAGGTGCCCAAGCCGAAGTGGTGGTATGGCGCTACGCTTCGCCTGCGCGGTGTGGCCTACATCCTGGCCCTGGGATTTTTGCTCCTCGTCTCGCTGGGCGTTTCCACCTTTTCCAACTTCATCTCGGGCTGGGCAGGCAACTTTCTGCCGCTGGACAAGGTGATCTGGGTGCTCAATGAGGTGATTTCCATCGGCTTTTGCATTGCGCTTTTTTTAAGTCTCATGCGAATGAGCTCAGGTCCCAAGCCCGCGCTGCGGTTCCTGGTGATGGGGGCCCTCGTAGGCGCGATTTTGTTTCAGGTCGGCAAATACCTGATGGCCTACTACCTTTCGACGGCGGCTGTCGTGTCGGCCTACGGCGCGGCCGGCTCGCTGGTGGTTATCCTGATGTGGATTTACTTTTCATCGGGTGTGCTGCTGCTGGCAGCCAGCGTGGCGCGTGCCTGGGCAGATGCAGCGGCTTTGGCGGATCAGGAAAAGTCCCTGGAAAACGTGGCTTCCTGAAAGGGACCCAAGATTCAAGTCCGCCGTTGGCCCGCGAGCGGTCAGCCGCTCGAGTCAGGGTTGGGTTCTGGTGGATGCAAACAGTGATGGCTGTTTGACGATGGAAGACATCCTTTGGGTGTAGACATGCTGCGACAGTAGCGCTTTGATGGGCAAAAGAGCGCCGCATGAACTGAGCACGGACATTACAAAAACGGGTGATTTACGGCTTTGGTCTTGAAAATCTGTCGCTGTTGATCGGCTGGAAAAGAAAGCCATGGTTTGCAGCACCCATTGCGGGAAACCGCGAGCAGGTCATCGACCCCTTAGATGGGGGAGGTGGGCTCATCCAAAAGCGAGAACTGCCCAGCTCCCTTGGGCTGTGACTGCATCCCGGTCTGGCTGGAGCCGACCCTCTTGCAGTGGGGGTCGATTGAAGCGCTCCATCGCCGAGTTGATATTGGCCCGAAGGTAGGCCTGGGGCATGACGTCGTGCCGGCCATTGTGGGTGGATACGTGCAACTCATAAAACGCTTGCGCGGGTTCGTGCCTGAACTGTTTGACTGCCTGTTCCTGGGCGGTTGCAGGGCCGGTCGGTTTTGGCAAAGAAGATTCCCCGTTCGCCGGGGTGAGACACGTCGGGTCTATTCCTTCAACCACTGCAATCAGCGTGCCCAGTGCCGACCATCCAGAGAGGGGAAACATTTTGGGCTTGAAGGCCTTCTCTGGGCCGTAGGTCAACGCCAAAAAGCCCAGGGGAATCACACAGATACCGGCGCCCAGAGGAATAGGCAGTTCCGAGACCACCAGGAGGGTCCGATCGGGAGCTTCGCCAGACAATTCCGGCGGCTGGGATAACGCATCCAGAAGGGGATAAATCACTGTCCCGACAGCCCTGGCCATGGTGAATTTTTGTTCCCAGGTCAGTCTGATTGCATCAATCGCCCCGTGCCGTTCATGCGAAAAGCGCTCGTCGTCCATGTCCAGACCCTCCCCTGATTGCGGCATCCTGTTCTTCTACTTGGCGACCAGCGCTAAGCCTCACTCAGGGCCGAGCGTAGCAGTTAGCCTGCAGGGCAACAACGCTAAATGGAGCAGATAAGGGAGAAGGTAACAAATGATGCGAAGGGATACGACCAATCCCTACACCGCAAGTACCTAATTTTTCCGACACCCTTCATGTCGTGGGCAAAAGCGCGAGGCAGATCAGAAGAAATGAAGCTCCAGGAAGGTGGACCACTGCTGGTTAGGGCAGCACCCCAAGGATGGTGCAATGGCTTTAAAGCGTGGCAGCAGCCCTCATCGCCTTGGGCACAAGCATGCGGCCTATCAACAAAAGTCAAGGATAAACATCAGACGACGCCTTTCAAATCCGTGCCTTGATGAATCTAGACAGTGCATGCAAGAGGGTAGCCGGCCACGACCTTACCGACCAGGCACCTGCGCCTGCTCACATGAAACCTGGATCAATTCATATGCGCCGGCAGCGCCCAGTCTGGCGGCCGTCAGGCAGCCGCCCCAGACACAGCCGGTGTCCAGGGGCAAGGTGTTGTTGCGCAGGACTGGATGCCGGCCTTCACCCAGGGCCAGGGTGGACCAATGGCCAAAAACGGTCGGGGTGTCTTGGCTCGTCCGTCCAGGTACCTCAAACCAGGGCAGGTAGCCTTCGGGTGCGCTGCCTGCCCCTTCGCTGCTGCTGAACTCCATTGCCCCTTGCGGGGTGCAAAACCGCAGCCTTGTGAGCGCATTCACGATGACACGCAGCCGGTCGGCGCCTTCCAGGCTGTCTTCCCACTGGCTGGGCGTGTTGCCGTACATGGTCGCTAGAAAGGCTTTCAGATCGGGCCCGCGCAGGGCGTGCTCCACCTCGGCGGCCCGCGCCAGGGTCTGCTCGGCCGACCACTGCGGCAGCACGCCCGCATGCACCATCAGCCAGCCATGGCGAAGCATCGCCATGCAGCGGTTGCGCAGCCAGTCCAGCAGCGCCTGGCGGTCCGGCGCCTGCAAGATCGCCTGCAGCGTATCGTGGCGCCCCGGTTTGCGCACGCCTTGCCACAAAGCCAGCAGGTGCAGGTCATGGTTGCCAAGCAAGGATTGCGCTGCATCACCCAGCGCGATCAGGCTGCGCAAAGTGCCCAGCGAGTCTTGTCCCCGGTTCACCAGGTCGCCCAAAACATACAAGGTATCGCGGCTCGGGGAAAAATCGATTTTTTCCAGCAACCGGTGAAAAGGCGCGCTGCAGCCCTGGAGGTCGCCGATACAGTAAAGTGACATGCTCTTCATTCTGCCTTCGGATTCATGGATTTCCTGCTCATTGTTTTCTTGACGCTGCTCAATGGCGTTTTTTCCATGTCCGAGATGGCGCTGGCGGCGAGCCGCAAGGCACGGCTCAATGCGATGGCAGACGCGGGCGACAAAGGCTCACGGGCTGCGCTGAAACTGCTTGACGATCCGACGCAGTTCCTGTCGTCCGTGCAGGTGGGCATCACCTCGATCGGCATGCTCAATGGCATTATTGGCGAGGCTGCCTTCAGCGGCGGTGTGTCGACCTGGCTTCAGGCGTATGGCATTTCTGAAAGGGCCGCCGACATCTCGGCCACCGCCGTCGTCGTGACCGTCATTACCTACATCACCATTGTGTTTGGCGAACTGGTGCCCAAGCGCATTGGCCAGCTTTTTCCTGAAACCGTTGCCCGGCTTATTTCCCGGCCCATGATGCGCGTGGCTGCGGGCGCAAAACCCTTTGTCTGGCTGCTGTCGGTGAGCACGCATGCGGTGCTGCGGCTGCTGCGGGTCAACACCAGCGCCGACCGCGCCGTGACGGAAGAGGAAATCGCGGCCAGCCTGGAGGAGGGGGTGGACGCCGGGCTGATCGAGGCGCACGAGCACCAGATGGTGCAAAACGTCTTCTCGCTCGACGAGCGGCGCTTGACCTCACTCATGCTGCCGCGCGCCAGCATCGAATGGCTGGATGCTTCTGCCACCGTGGCACAGGCCTTTGACAAGGCAGGCGCGACCGGCCACTCCTGGTATCCGGTCTGCCGGGGCAGTCTGGACGACGTGGTGGGCGTGGTCAATGTTGCCAAGCTGCTGGCGCTGCGGAGTCAGATTCAGTCTGAGTTGCTCAAAAGCGCCAACGACGTCATTCCCACTGTTGCGGACCGTATCGGTGCTTATGCTGTTCCGGCCGTGTTTGTTCCTGAAACGCTGACGGGCATGGAGTTGCTGGAGCAGTTTCGCGCCCAGTCCACGCGCATCTTGCTGGTGGTGGATGAGTATGGTGTGGTGCAAGGGTTGATGACGCCGATGGACATGCTCGAAGCCATCACCGGGGAACTCCAGACTGGCACCGATCTGGACGCCTGGGCGACGCAGCGAGAAGACGGCAGCTGGCTGATCGATGGCCTGATGCCGGTGTCAGAGCTCAAGTCCCGGCTCGAGATC
Source organism: Polaromonas sp. (assembly GCA_028292745.1). Taxonomy (GTDB): domain Bacteria; phylum Pseudomonadota; class Gammaproteobacteria; order Burkholderiales; family Burkholderiaceae_C; genus Polaromonas. Next base: position 19,623 of record JAQGLT010000077.1, read on the forward strand.
AAGGAACTGCCCGAAGAGGACCGGGGCCGCTACAACACTGTGGCCGGCCTGCTCATGTCCGTCGCCGGGCATCTGCCCAAAGCGGCCGAACGCATCGGCTGCGCGGGCTGGGTGTTTGAAATTCTCGATCTGGACGGCAAGCGGATTGACAAGGTGCTGGCGAGTCGAAGCTAGGGGCTCGCAATTTTCCACTGTTGATCCAAATACTGCCTGGAACGTTGTAAAAAACCACAACAGCTCAACACAGCTTTTGATCTCACCGGCCAGGCATCCGCATGACAATCCCCATCCGCCCCGTCGTGATCACCCTGCACGGCATTCGCACCCGGGGCGAGTGGCAAAAGCAGATTGCGCCGCGGATTGCGCGTTACGGGATGATTCCGGTGCTGCTCGACTATGGCTACTTCAGCATCTTCAAGTTTCTCAACCCGTGGTCCCGCAACAGCCGGGTCCTGTGGCTGCGCGATAAGGTGGCCGAGGTGGTCAGGGACTACCCGGGCGCCCCGATTTCTATCGTCGCGCACAGCATGGGCACGTTCTTGGTTGCACGGCTCATCCAGGACGAGAAAGCTTTTAATTTTGAAACGGTGCTGTTTTCGGGCAGCATTGTGGAAGAAGGATTCAACTGGGTAGATCCGCTGAACACCAACCGCGTCATGTACGTAGCCAACTACCGGGCCAAGGCCGATATCTGGCCCAAAATGGCCAGCTGGTTCGTGGCCGGTGCTGGGCGCGCTGGTATTGATGGGTTCACTGACAAGCACCTGTCACTGTTTCAGCACACCCACCCCACCTATGGCCACAGTGACTACTTCAATCCCCATGTGTTTGAAGAGTTATGGCTCCCCAAGCTGGCAGTGCCGCAGCGGCAATTGATTGAAACGCTGTCCAGTTTGCTCGTCAATGTGAAGAAGCTGCTAGATCAAGCGTCCAAAGGACAGGACTGCCTGGTGCGTACCCGGCTGTTTTACAAAACCCGGGAAAAATCTGTCTTTCGCCAGTTCCCCGGGATGTACATCGCTTCGGGCGATCTGGCCAAGTACACGGATAACGAGCTCGACTATTTTTTGACGAAAGACCCCCAGGGCATCAATGTGAGCAACAGCCCGCCGGCGTTTCAGGCGGCCTTCACTCGCGTTCCGACAGAATGGTCGTTGTCTGATCACACGCACCCGCAGACGGATCGTCGGGACCTGGTGGCCGCCGCTGCAGCGCCCATTCTTTATAACGACAGCTTGGCAGAAGACGCAATTGGAATGGTTGCCCTTGAAATCATCGCCGGCCATCCCGATAATAATCACTCAAAGGCAGCGGACTTGAAGCCACTTTTGCCTGAAATATGCAAACATGTCGTCAGTGCTTGTGTAGGGGTGCAGAAGCTATTTGCAAGGATGGGCTATGACTAAATCGACAACTGAGCGAATCGTCCATGGCGTTCGCGTGGTCACCACTGAAGAGGTTTCCGAGCGCGGCATGATTCGCACCAATGATGGCCTGGTGGAGGCCATGGAAACGCCGTACCAGCACATGACACTGGATGAGGCGCTCAAGGTGATGTCGGACGAGAACTGCAAGCTCCTGCAGGAAAACAGTGCAATGGTGGCGAACTTTGTGAGCTAATTGTGAGTTCAGCGCGTGCACCGGCCCTGGTAGGGTCGTACGCTCTGCCGTCCATCGTTAGCCTGTCGTCGCAAGCAGCAGTAGCTGTCAGCGCATTGTTCCTTGAGCAGGCGTGTCCAAGGCGCCAACAGGAACAACCCGGCATCAAGTCACGACAAGCCGGCTCAATTCCTGCAAAGGAATACAAACGAGGCAAAGTTCGGCGCCAAAATTTTGGGGCCTGGACTGCTTCAGAGAAAGCAGTCTGGCCGCATTGACCTTGAGCCTCTACAGCTTAGGAGCGCGCCTTCTTGGAACCTGTTTTGACAGCTGTGCGGCCTTTATCCATCGTCCGCTCCAAGGCATCCTCCATCTTCAAAGCCGCATCCTTTAAGCCTTTCGCCACGGGAGCAAACGCATCCGGTGCGGGATGGACTTTTTGCAGTGCATCCACATTGGTTTGAAATTGTGCAAAACCCAGGGCCGAAACGGCCTTCAGGTTCTGTACGGTCATCTCCATGTTTCTCTCTGCCAGGGCCTTGACACTTTCAACCGCGGCAGTCGGTTCCTTGATATTTTTGAACGACTCGACCGTTTCCGCCATGGCGGCCTGGGCCGTTTGCGCTTGAGCTTGTATCAATTCGCTCCAGGCCTTGAGATTGTCCATCACAGGCGCCAACGCTTCCTGAGAGACGCCCGGGCTAAGCTTGGCCAAGCTTTCCTTCATGGTTTTGGTGATGTCGTCAAAAGGAGTAGTGGAGGGCATGTGACGGTCTTTCTAAAATGATGAAGTGGGCAAAATATTTAACACAAAAGCTTGGCGAAGTAAATTGAATGCCGAAGTTCAGGGTGTTGAAGGGTGGAAGTTTCGTGTTTGGATTCAAGGTCAGCAAAGGGGCCGCGCCTGTGCCGGGTCCCGTGAATTGGAATCACCCACCACTTGATGGAATCGTTCCATGTCTGCGCTTTTTTATGCCTCAGGAATAGCACTTTTTAAACCCCATCTGCGCTCACTACAGTAACCTCAGCTTTGAACGCTGGGGATGGGAGCAGGAAGTGGGTGTCCGTACCTTTCGGATTCGATCCAAATTGACCGTCTCCGGTGCCTGGGCGAATCTGGTTTTAGATGGCTTGCTGCCAAAGCATTTCTCAAGCCTAGTCAGCAAGAAAGGGTAGGCGCTGGTCGCCAATGTCGCCAAGCTGCTGGCCTGCGAGGGCAAATCGATCCTGCGCCGGCCCAGGCAGCTAGGCGGATTCAACCGGTCCACGCAACACCGAGTTACGCGACAGATTTTAGGTAGTCGTTCAGCGCTTCTGCCGGGGTCTTCCAACTCAGCGTTTTGCGTGGCCTGTTGTTCAAGGTCCTGGCCACGGCTTGAACCTCTTGCTCGCTCCAGCGAGACAGGTCGATGCCCTTGGGGAAGTATTGTCGCAGCAGCCCGTTCGTGTTCTCGTTCGTACCGCGCTGCCATGGACTGCGAGGATCGGCAAAGAAGACCTTCACTCCGGACTCGATGGTGAACCGTGCGTGGTCGGACAATTCCTTGCCACGATCCCAGGTCAATGATTGCCACAACTGAGCGGGCAGCGTGGTCACGGTTTTTTTGAGCGCGTTGGCCATGGTGACAGCTCCGTAACCCGCCAGCGCAGGAACATTTTTTGTTCGAGGAGTCAACCCATAGCCTTCCTCGCGCGGCAGGTGCACGAGCATCGTGAAACGGCTTGACCGTTCCACCAGCGTGCCAATGGCCGACCTGTCCAGACCAATGATCAGGTCCCCCTCCCAGTGACCGGGTACAGCACGATCTTCTATCTCAGCAGGGCGGCTGCAGAATCATCACCTCTTCACTGACATGTGCCCATGCCTTGGCTTGCGACCTGGCCCGTGGGGTGCGCAAAGCACGCCCTGTACGCAGGTAACTCACAAGCTCACGCTTGAGGGCGCCTCTGCCCTGGATATAGAGCGCCTGGTAGATGGCTTCGTGGGAGATGCGCATGGACGAATCATCCGGGAAGTCGACCGGCAGGCGGTTTGCAATCTGCTCTGGCGACCAGCCATTGACCCATTTGCGGTCACCACGATGAGGCTTGTTGCGGCCGATAAAAGGAGCCTGTCGAGGTCCGGCCACCTCCTGCCCTTGGGCATTGTGAATCTTGCCCTCCAGGCGGACTTGGACATATTCGCGCAGACACTGGTTCATCCTGAGCTTGGTAGGCTTGGGCCTTCTGGCGACCAGCTCGGACTTCCACTGCGCGACTGACGCCCGGTACTCGAGCTTGCCGCCGCGGGTCGCAGCGTTACGCGTCAATTCCCGCGAAACAGTTGATGGGCTTCGACCAATGCGACGAGCTATCTCCCGCACACTGACATCTTGAGTTCGCAGAAGTCCAATCTCTTCTCGCTCCGCGAACGTCAGATACCTTCCAGATACAGGTTTCGACATGAACAATGGCATGCCTCCACGATGCCGGAACCAGCGCGTGCCCACCGCCTGCGATACGCCAACCGCCTCGGCTGCCCTCTCACTGGTGATTCCGGTTGCAATCTGTACCCAGAACTGGCGCTCGACCTCTCGCCGAAGCGAGGGAGCCCCCGGAGAGCGCATCGCGTCTCTCCCTGTCAATTGCTTCATCCATCCTGCGGGTCGTCCCATAAACACCTCCTGATTGAAGGTGTTGCGACGACCGGTTGAATCCGCCCTATCAGCGCCGTTCACAGTGGTGGGGTCGGCATCGAGCTTATGCCGTTCCTGCCGGATTTGTTGCGCAAATGTTTAGAGGCTTAGACGGGTTTGGACAGCTCAGCGCCCAGCACCGCGCATCTTGCTGGTGGTGAACGAATGCGCAGTGGTGCAGGGGCTGATGACGCCGATGGACATGCTCGAAGCTATTGCCGCGAGTTGCAGACCGGCACTCCTCTGGAGGCGTGGCGACCCGGCGAGACGACGGCAGTGGGCTGATCGGCGGGCTGATGCCGGGGTCCGAGTTGAAATCCCGGCTTGATACCAAGGAACTGCTGAAAGAAGGCCACGATCGCTAGGACACTGTTGCCGGCTTACTCATGTCCGTCGCTGGGCATTTTTCCGAAAGCGGCCGAATGCATCGGATGCGCGGATTGGTTCTTGGAAGTCTTACTCTGGACGGTAATCGGAGTGACAAATTACTTGCTTATCGAAAGTAGTTACCCTAAGTTTCTGTAGAGCGCAACCATTAAAGCCGGCATGCCTGAATGAGACAATAGTCAGTAAGCAAAATACAACACATGAATTTTGCCTTAGTAGTTATTCAAAACCTCTGTGGTTCTTGAAATACACCCGTTTTTTCCTCTGAAGTGGGATATCTTGTGCCTACAGGGCAATTGGCAAGCTGTATAAAAGTAAGCCAACTTTCCGAACTTCCGCTTCGTCAGGACTGTTTCAAATTGTTATTTTTACCATTAAAATGTGGTGCCGCGGTTAAACTTAGCCCTTTCGCACTATTGGCAGGCAGCTTTGTTTTTGGCGAAAACGGCTGCACGCACCTGCTGATTCTTTAATAAAACACTCAAGTCATTGCGGTGGTCGACTGTGACCCACGCTTGTTTATGACGACGTGTTGGCAAGCCTTTTCTCGGATCACGCTGAGATTCTTACCGCTTTGGCAATTTAATGGTCACCTTCGAAAAGCTATATTTCACTTCCAGGTCGGCGCGTATGCGCTTGCCACTCATTGCGCTGGCCGTCATTTGGCTGAGCGGTTGTGCGTTTACGCCCGGCTTGTCGATTAGCCGAGGCCTGGATACTGCCAACCAAGCGGCCGCTAAAGAGGCCGGTAACGCGCGTTCTGGTCAAGGAACGCCGGGTCAGATGCCTCCACCGGGTGCATTGCTTGCCATCACCCCGGAATTGATCACTCAGCAGCGCGCATCGAGAAATGCCGATGTAGGGGATGACGTAAAACGGCTTTTTGGCAAAGCGAAGTCCTACACCATTGGCCCGGGCGATGTGGTCAATATTGTCGTGTGGAACCATCCTGAACTGGTACTGGCGCCTGCCGGCGCCACGCTGACTGCTGATGCTTCAGGACTTTCGTCCGTGGGCAATGGCTACAACGTCAGCCCGGATGGCTTGGTGCAGTTTCCCTTGCTCGGCACGTTCAAAATAGAAGGCATGACGGAAAACAGGGCTCGGGAAGAACTGACCCGCCGTCTGTCCCGTTTCATCAAGGATCCCCAGATTACCCTGCGTATTCAGGCTTATCGTTCCGGCCGCGTCTATATCGATGGCGAAGTGAGAACGCCCGGCCTGCAGGCCATCAACGACATTCCCATGACGCTGCCCGAAGCCATCAGCCGTGCGGGGGGGCTGACCGCTGCGGCTGATCGGGCCACGGTCAGCATTACGCGCCAAGGCGTTACCAGTACGGTCAACATGCCGCAACTGACCACGCTGGGTGTAAACCCGTCACGGATTCTTCTGGCGGCAGGCGATCTAGTGCGTGTCGGGAGTCGTGATGACACCAAGGTATACGTGCTGGGCGAAGTGACAAAGCCAATGACACTGCCTTTGCGCAATAATGGCCGCTTGACGCTAAATGAGGCGTTGGGTGAGGCTGGCGGGGTGAACGCTACTTCCGGCAATCCGCGTCAGATCTATGTGGTCCGCAGCCGCAACGGAGACAGTGGGGCCGTCGCCCTGGCAAAGCCTGGTGGCATTGCTCCCCCGACAACCCCTGAGATTTTTCACCTTGACGCCACTTCTCCAGTTGCCTATGCGCTGGCTGAAGGGTTTGAATTGAAATCGCACGACGTGGTGTTTGTCGATCCTGTGGCTTTGGTGCAATGGAACCGTGTGATCAGCCTGATTCTGCCTAGCGCCCAAAGTGTCAGCGCCACGCGCAGTGCGTTCAACTAAGCGCTGTCCAGCCTATGAAGAACATCTTGACCGTCTGCGTCGGAAATATCTGCCGCAGTCCTGTTGCTGAAGCGCTCCTGAAAGAGCAACTGCCGGGTTGCAATATCTGGTCAGCCGGCCTGCATGCAGTCGTGGGCCATGGTGCCGAAGCGACAGCCCAGGAGATCGCTAAACGAAATGGCCTTGACCTGTCCGCCCACCGCGCCCAACAGGTCGCAGGCTGGATGTGCAACCAGGCAGATCTCGTGCTGGTCATGGAAGCCAGCCATCAGCAGGAGCTGGAAAAGCGCTACCCCACTGCCCGCGGGAAAATCCGCCGCCTGGGCGAATATGGACCGCAAGGCATGTTTGAAATTGCCGATCCCTACCGCCAGCCCCGCGCCGCTTTCGAAGCTGCCCATGCAGCCATCGCCCTGGGCGTGGGCGAGTGGGTACGACGTATCAAACTTGTTTCTTGATGTCTGACCCCATGAACGTTTCTCACACTCCCGTGCCTGCTCCGTACACTGCTGATGTACAAGACGACGAAATTGACCTCCTGGGCTTGCTCGATGTGGTGCTTGATGCGCGTTGGCTGATTGCCGGCATCACTGCACTGACTCTGCTGCTGGGTGGCGCCTATGCTTTTTTGAGCCAACCTGTTTACCAGGCCAACTCGCTTATTCAAGTAGAAGACACCAAGCCCGGCGCCGCAGGTGCCCTGGGTGAGGCGGCCAGCCTGTTCGACATCAAGTCGCCGGCCACGGCCGAGATGGAAATCCTGCGCTCACGTCTGGTAGTAGGCAAGTCCGTGGACGACCTACAACTGTATGTTACCGCTGCTCCCCATTACCTTCCGTTTGTAGGCAGTTGGCTCGCTCGACGTGCCACTAGCCTGTCAAATCCCGGCTTCCTTGGCATAGGTGGCTACGTGTCGGGCAATGAATCTATTCGTCTTGGCTTGCTTGAGGTGCCCAGCGAGCTTGAAGGCCAGCCATTGCTTGTGGTGGCTACTGAGGGTGGCTTCGAGTTGCGCGATCCTGGAGGCCAAACCCTGGTCGAGGGGAAAATAGGTACACCGGTCAGTTTTAGCAGCGGCGAAAGCAAGGGTCGCATTCTGGTGACCGCGCTCAAGGCTAAACCTGGTGCGTATTTCAATGTAGCGCGCTATTCGCGGCTGGGGATGATTGAGCAGCTGCAAAAAGATCTGGCTATATCGGAGCAGGGTAAACAATCGGGGGTCATTGCCGTGCAGTTACAGGGCATCGATCCGCAAAAGATAGCCCTTACCCTGAACGCTGTGGGTACCAACTATGTACGCCAAAATATCGAGCGTAAGTCGGCCGAAGCTGAAAAATCGCTCGATTTTCTAGGAGGATTTTTACCACAGCTCAAAATTCAGCTCGAAGAATCTGAAGTCCGGTTCAACAAGTTCCGCAACCAAAACGGTACTTTTGATCTGGGCACTGAAGGAAAATCGTACCTTGAGACTGCCGTTAAGCTGCAGGGCGACCTCTTGACGCTGCAGCAAAAACGGCGTGAACAAAGCGCCCAGTTCACTGCAGCCCATCCGGTCATTCAAACGCTGGACGCACAGATAGCGGCCGTCAGCAAGGAAATTGCCAGCCTGACCGGCAAGGTCAAGACCCTGCCCAATACTGAACAGGACTTGCTGCGGCTGACGCGCGACGTCAAGGTCAACGGCGAGCTTTACCTCAATCTCCTGACCAGTTCGCAGCAGCTGCGCTTGGTAAAAGAAGGCAAGGTCGGCAACGTGCGCGTGGTTGATGCACCTGTCGTGCCTGAACGGTCCATCAAACCGCAGCGCGCAAAAATCCTCGCCATCAGCGGCGTGCTGGGTCTGTTGCTAGGCATGGGCCTGGCTTTCCTGCGCAACAGCCTGCGACCGGGCATCAAAGACCCGGCCGACATCGAGTCCGCTACCGGCCTGCATGTGTTTGCAACCGTGCCGCACTCGGCCGAGCAGGAAAAGCTGTCCAAGCTGATCAAGAACCAGGCCCTTGGCAGCCATTTGCTCGCCGTTACCCATCCGGAAGACCCGGGCGTTGAAAGCCTGCGCAGCTTGCGCACTGCGCTGCAATTCGCGTTGCTTGACGCAAGCAACAACATGGTGCTCTTCACCGGCCCCACACCAGGCATTGGCAAATCTTTCACCAGTGTCAACTTTGCCGCTGTGCTGGGCGCAGGCGGCAAGCGCGTGCTGTTGATTGACGCTGACATGCGCAAAGGCCACCTTCACCAATTCTTTGGCATGACGCGCGGTCATGGCTTAAGCGAACTCATTTCCGGTACCCGTTCGTTGGATGAAGTCATCATCCGCAACGTTGCGCCCAATCTGGACCTGATCACCACTGGCATCATGCCGCCCAATCCTGGCGAATTGCTGATGTCGCCTGCTACTGTGCAACTGCTGCAAACACTGTCGGCTCAATATGACTTGGTGCTGATCGATACACCGCCCGTGCTGGCTGTTTCAGATACGCAGGTGCTGGCGCCGTATGTCGGAGTTGTATTTTTGGTGGCGCGCGCCGAAGTCACCGCACTGGGCGAACTGCAGGAAAGCGTCAAACGCCTTGGCCAAACGGGCGTGGTAGTCAAAGGCGTGGTGTTCAATGACCTGGACACCAGTCGTCAGCGCTATGGTGGCTATGGCTATAAATACAGCCGCTACCGCTACACGAATTACCAGTACGGTCAAACAAAAACAAATGGGCAGTAAGCAGTCTTGTCTGCTTTGACTGCTGACTTTTACAGAAATTATCACCATGCCAAATATTGCCAACCTAGCCATATTGCCAGACCTGGCGGCTGGCGGCATTGCCTTTCTGGTAGCCCTGCTTTTGGTATACACCAAAGACTGGCATGGACACTTCAGCATGGACAGCCATGAGGGTGTGCAGAAATTTCATACCCATCCTACTCCCCGGGTAGGGGGCATCGCCATTGTGGCAGGCATCGTGACTGGTTACTTGTTTGAAAACCCCAGCCGACAAGCCTTGTTGGGTCCACTCATACTGGCGGGTATTCCCGCTTTTGCTTTTGGCTTGCTGGAAGACGTGACCAAGCGCGTCAGCGTGCGTACCCGCCTGCTGGCCACTATGGGCTGCGGCGTGCTGGGCTGGACCATTACCGGCTATTCCATCACCGATGCCAATATGCCGGGGCTTGACTGGCTGCTGGGCTTTACGCTATTTTCAGTTTTGTTCACGGCATTTGCTGTGGGCGGCATTGCCAACGCAATCAATATCGTCGATGGGTTCAATGGACTGGCGGCTGGCACCGTCATCATCATCCTTGCCGCCTTTGGTGTAATGGCTACTTCCTTGGGCGACCATGACCTAGCCTTTGTGTGCCTGATTCTGGCCGGCGCTGTGCTCGGCTTTTTGATGGTCAATTGGCCCTTTGGCAAGATTTTTTTAGGTGACGGTGGGGCCTACTTTGTGGGTTTTGCTCTGGCTTGGCTTGCCGTGTTGATCCTGCAGCGCCATACCGAAATTTCTGCCTGGGCGCCTTTGCTGGTTTGCGGTTTTCCGATACTGGAAGTGCTGTTCAGCATCGTACGCCGTCGCCGGCGCCATCTAAGCCCTGGCAATCCTGATCGTTTGCATCTGCACAGTCTTGTGAAACGTCGCCTGGTGCGTGCCTTGCTGCCCAACGCTAGCAGCCTGACACGAAACTCAGCAACCGGCGCCATCATGTGGTTTGCTGCGCTAGTTCCCGCCGTTATTGCCGTGAATTGGGCTACTCACACTTTCATGCTAGTGCTAGGATTTTTGGTCTGTACTCTACTGTATGGCGCTGCCTATGCCCGATTAACGCAGTTTTGTTGGTTCTGGAAAGCGCGGAACGTGCGTTTTGACAAAGGATTAGTAGTCATTCGCTCCAAGCAGCAATAAGCTTTTAAGAAAATGAGAAAGTGAAATGCTGTAGGAACACATGAGCATAACGGCAAAGTATCAGGAATTTATATAAAGACTTTAAACGTGCTTAACTTGCAGACGCATGCAGCTATTTATTAAGATCAAATAGCACGACAATCCGCATTAACCACACTTATCTTTAAGCGCATCGTGTGTGAAAACGATATTTCAATTTTAAATAAAAATCTTAAAATTTAAATTTTTCACTATTTAGCTGCTGCAGCCAGCAATTGAACTCAACGAAAAACAACGTGATGAGCCTTGACACTACCAATAGCATTACCATGCATACACAATCAGTAATGAAAATCGCAGTTGCTGGAACAGGGTATGTAGGTCTTTCTAACGCAATCCTTTTAGCAAAACACAACGAAGTAGTAGCGTTTGATATCGTGCCTGCAAAGGTTGAGATGTTGAATCAGCAAAAATCGCCTTTTATTGATGCAGAGATAGAAGAATACTTACAAAATAAAGCACTTAGCTTTCGTGCTACGGTAGATAAGTGGGACGCCTATAAAGACGCAGACTTTGTCATTGTGGCTACTCCTACAGACTACGATCCTGAAACCAATTATTTCAACACCGAATCGGTTGAAGGTGTAATTCAGGATGTAATTGCAATTAATCCTCTAGCTTTAATAATTATTAAATCAACTGTGCCGGTAGGTTTTACTTTTAAAGCGCGACAGCAATTTAATTCTAACAACATTATTTACTCACCCGAATTCTTGCGAGAAGGTAAGGCTCTTTACGATAATTTGTACCCTTCTCGTATAGTAGTTGGCGAAAAATCCGAGCGCGCCCGCACTTTTGCTACTTTATTACAAATGGGTGCTATAAAGCAAGATATTGAAGTTTTGTTAACTGAAAGCACTGAAGCAGAAGCTATCAAGCTGTTTGCTAACACTTTTCTTGCTATGCGGATAGCCTTTTTCAATGAATTGGACAGCTACGCTGCGATGCACGGTCTAAATACACGGAGCATCATTGACGGCGTATGTATGGACCAGCGCATTGGACGATATTATAACAATCCTTCCTTTGGATATGGCGGATACTGTCTTCCAAAAGATACAAAGCAATTGCTATCAAACTACAAAGAAGTTCCGCAAACACTCATTAGTGCAATTGTGACAGCTAATACAACACGCAAAGATTTTATAGCAGATAGTATTATTAAACGTAATCCAAGAGTCGTTGGAATTTATCGGTTAATAATGAAAAGCGGATCTGATAACTTCAGGGCCTCATCTATTCAAGGAGTAATGAAGCGGATAAAGGCAAAAGGCATTGATGTTATTATTTATGAGCCAGTTATTCAAGAAAAATCGTTTTTTAACTCGCCTGTAATGAATAACCTAACTTTGTTCAAGAAGCTAGCTGATATCATTGTGACAAATAGAGTAACCGATGAACTAAATGATGTTATTGACAAAGTTTATAGTCGCGACATTTTTGGTAACGATTAAATAAATTTACATATTTATGGTTATATAAAGAATAAACCATAACTATTTTGATAATAAGGCTCGCAATATTAGGATATTTAATTTATTATCAAAATAAAGTCAGGAATTTTGTTTAACATAGTAATGTTAACTGAAGGCAACTACATGACTACTATTAAGTAACTCATCAAAATTTTGTAATACGCTTGCGTCATTTCAGCGGCTTTTATAATCTCATCAGTAATGTCAACCGCTGAA